>JALFHA010000039.1 GCA_022776785.1 Clostridiales bacterium
CCTCAAGCAGGTTTGGGCGGCAGCCCAATGTTCCCTTATTGTTCAAAAGAAAAAGCAGTTTCAGAGCAGGATGCGAAGCATCCTACGATTGAAACGGGGCTGATTCTGCAAAGCTAGATTTTAGCCGCAAAATAGTATCACGATTTGACTACACGGAGGACCCCTGAATGAAAAAGAAAGCCTGTCTGTTGCTCCTGCTCTCGGTGCTCGGCGCGCTGCTGCTCGACACCGCCGCGGCGGAGTGCGGCGACTATCATCCCTTTGGCCCGTGGAAAACCAAGCGTGCCGCCACCTGCCATGCGGCGGGCATAGCGTTCCGCTACTGCCGCAACTGCGACCACTGGGAGCAGAAGGATCTGCCCAGGCTGCCGCACACCCCCGGCGAGTGGACGGTCATCCTCGAGCCGACGTGCACCCATCACGGGCGGGAGGAGACGTATTGCACGGCCTGCGGCGACCGCATACGCAGAACCATCGACGCGCTGCCCCACGCGGAGGGGGAGCGGAGCATCGACAGGGAGCCGACCTGCACGGCGGACGGCAGAGCTGTATACGTCTGCGAGGGCTGCGGGAAGAAGCGCTATGAGACGATTCCGAAGCTGGGGCACGACGACGCGGTGGCTTCCGTGACGAAGGAGGCGACCTGCAAGGCGGCGGGATCGGGTGTGCTGGTCTGCCAGCGCTGCGGGCGCGAGAAGAAGGCGACGCTTGACCGCTTGGAGCATGAGTTTGGCGAATGGACAGTGCTCAGCGAGCCGGACGGCAAGAAGAAGGGCACGCGCGAGCACACCTGTGCGCTCTGCGGCGTGACGGAGCAGGAGCGCTTCTATCTGGAGGGGACGCTTTACGAGGATATGCCCGCGAACGAGGCGGTCATCCGGATGCAGGAGATGCTGCGTGACCTCGGGCTGTACAACGGCGCCATCCGCACGGGCAAGTTTGGCGAGATGACGACGAAGGCCGTGGCGAGCTTCCAGAAGAAAGTCGGGCTGAAGTCCACTGGCGTCGCCGACCCGGAGACCCTCGAGCGGCTGGAGAGCGAGTGGAACAAGCGCTTCAGCCAAGCGGAATAATCCGGCATCATGTCGGCTGTATCGTCGGCAAAGGCGTGCAAAGTCCGCCGCTCCGTGCCCGGAGGAGATGCCTGGCAGGCAGATTACCGCGGCAGACAGCCGCGTGCAGCAGGAGGCCGAACCATGATTATCACATGCGCTCAGCTTGACCTTGAGCAGATCGACGGGAGCGGGCAGTGCTTCCGCTGGCAGCGCGGGGCGGACGGCGCCTACCGCATTCCGGCCTTTGGCCGGGTGCTGCGCGCCCGCCAGCTTTCCCCTGACAGCGTGGAGCTCGACTGCTCGCCGGAGGAATGGCAGGCCGTGTGGGCGGATTACTTCGACATGCAGACCGATTACGCCGCCGTCATGGCGAGAATCGACCCGGAGGACGATTATCTGCGCGCGGCGTCGGCCTGCGGCTCGGGCATCCGCATCCTGCGCCAGCCGCTGTGGGAGGTCATCGCCGCCTTCATCATCAGCCAGAACAACAACATTCCGCGCATCCGCGGCAGCATGGCTCGCCTTTGCGGCGGGCAGGCGGACTTTCCCGGCCCGCAGGCCGTCGCACAGATGGACGGTCAGAGCCTTCGCGCGGCGGGGCTGGGCTATCGCGCGGAATATCTGCTGCGCGCCGCGCAGACGTTTGGCGAGGCGCAGGCGCTGGATGCGCTGGCGGCCATGCCCTACGCGCAGGCGCGCGAGCGGCTGATGAACTGCCGCGGCATCGGGCCGAAGGTGGCGGACTGCATCTGCCTGTTTGGCCTCGGGCACAGGGAGGCCTTTCCCGTGGACACATGGGTCAGGCGCATCGCGCAGCGGCACTATGACGGCTGCTTCCCGTGTGAGCGCTATGCGGGCGTGCAGGGCATCATGCAGCAGTGGATGTTTGCCTATGAGCGGCGCGAGGCGGGGCGCATAAGCAGCGGAGAGCCTAAAAAATGAGAATCATTTTCACTTTTCGCGAAAAAACCCTTGACACAGACACATGAATGGTGTAAGATCATGATACAGAATCTCAAAGACAGGGGAGACAGAGCATGAGGGACAAGATCAGCCCGCAGGCCAATCTGGTTCTCGGCGTACTGGCTCAACGGCGCTGCCACCTTACCGCCGAAGAGATTCTTGCCAGCATGGACGGCATCGGTACGGCGACAGTCTACCGGGCGCTTGACCATCTGACGGCGCTGGGCCTCGTCCGCAGGCTCTCGCTGGGAAAGAAAAGCGCGGTGTACGAATATGTCCGCAAGGAACATGCGCACTTCGTGTGCAGCAGGTGCGGCGGCGTGTTCGATATCCCGGCCGATTTTTCCGGAATGGTCGGCGAGGCTGCCGTGTGCAGCGGACACAAGGTTCTCTACTCCGAGGTGACGGCCTTCGGCGTCTGCCAGGCGTGCCTTGAGGGGGAGCATCAGGAAAATGCGTCGTAGTCGATCAAAATTCGACGAAAAAAAGATTTTGAAGGAGGACACTGTTATGAAGAAGTGGGTTTGCCCGGTTTGCGGCTATGTGCATGAGGGAGATACGCCCCCCGAGAAGTGCCCGCTGTGCGGCGTGCCGGGCTCCAAGTTTACTGAGCAGGCCGGTGAGCGCACCTGGGCTGCCGAGCATGTCGTCGGCGTGGCGAAGGATGCTCCGGAAGAGATCATCATGGGCCTGCGCGAGAATTTCGCGGGCGAGTGCTCCGAGGTCGGCATGTATC
>JALFHA010000047.1 GCA_022776785.1 Clostridiales bacterium
GTCTACGGGCCGCTGTTCATCCCGGGCTTCCTGGCCTGACGGCAATCATCGCAGGGCATGAAAAAACCGTTCGCAGCACGCGGACGGTCTTTTCATATTCTCCGGAAATCACATGCGCATGGGCGCGCCGGGACGCGAAAGCTCCCGCCATGTCCGCACAAGGACGACAGCGGCGATGACGAAGGTCAGCAGGTCGGAAACCGGCATGGAATAGAGAACGCCGTTCAGCCCGAAGAAGCGCGGCAGCAGCAGCGCGAAGCCCACGCCGAAGACGACCTCGCGCACCAGCGAAATCAGCGTGGAGGACAGCGCGCGCCCCAGCGATTGCAGCGCGATGAACGTGCCCTTGTTGAACGTCGCCAGCGGCAGCATACACAGGTAGACGCGGAAGGCCTTCACGGCGAACTCCGTATAATAGACGCTCTCATTGGCCGCGCCGAAGATGGCGATGAGCTGACGCGGCAGCAGCTCGACGATGAGCAGCGCCACAAGGCCCACCAGCAGCTCACAGCTCAGCAGACGGGCGAGCAGCGCGCGGACGCGGTCGCGCCTGCATGCGCCGACGTTGTAGCCCATCACCGGGATGCAGCCTGCGGCCAGCCCCACCGCGATGGAGATGACGATCTGGAAGAACTTCATCACCACGCCGACGACGGCCATGGGAATCTGCGCGTACTGCGCCTGAGAGAAAATCGCATCCTTCGCGCCATACGCCTGAATCATGTTGTTGATGGCTGCCATGGCGGCGACCAGCGAAATCTGCGACAGAAAGCTCGTCATGCCCAGCGCCAGATAGCGCCGTGCCAGCGGGAGATGCAGCCCAAAGCTCTCGCGCGAGAGCTTGACCGTCCTCATCCGCCGCATGTACCAGACGGACAGCGCCGCGGTGAGCACCTGCCCCAGTACCGTCGCCACAGCCGCGCCCATCATGCCCCAGCGGAAGATGAAGATCATGATCGGGTCGAGCACGATGTTCACCAGAGCGCCGGCCAGCGTCGCGCCCATGGCAAAGCGCGGGCTGCCGTCCGAGCGGATGACCGGGTTCATCGCCTGCCCGAACATGTAAAACGGCAGGCCGAGCGTGATGAAGAAGAAGTATTCCCTCGACTGCTTGAAGGTCTCCTCGTTGACGCGCCCGCCGAACGCGGTGATGATCTGCTCGGAAAACAGCAGATAGATCACCGTGAGCACGAGGCTGATCGCGACGCACAGCAGCGTCGCGCTGCCCACGCTCTTATGCGCCTCGTCCTTCCTGCCCGCGCCAAGGCTGATGGAGACAAACGCACAGCAGCCGTCGCCAATCATCACGGCCAGCGCCAGCGCCACGACCGTCAGCGGGAAGACGACCGTGTTGGCCGCATTGCCGCAGGAGCCGAGGTACGACGCGTTGGCGATGAAGATCTGATCGACGATGTTGTACAGCGCCGCAACCAGCAGCGACGTCACACACGGCAGCGCATAGCGCCGCATCAGCCTGCCTACGGGCAGGGTTTCCAGCTCGTTTTGATGCTTTTCTTCCATAGATATGCCCTCCTTGCGAAAATCTCCGCATCCATCCAGCGGCCAAAGGGCCGCTCCCGCCTCCGGCCAGCGCTGTGCCCTTCAGCTTTCGCACTAGGGGCCGATTGCGGAGCATGTCCCTATAGGCCAAAAAAGCGCGCTGCCCTCAGCTGGATTTACGCCGAAGGCAACACGCTTGCAGATGAAATTCGAGGGCTTTTGCGCCAGACAACCCTGATTATACTGTGAAATGCGCGCTGCTGTCAAAAGCCATTCCTTAAAAATCCGCGGGGGATTCTTTGTCAGCTTTTCGCTCCTCGGCAGCGGCCGCGTCCAAAAGGCGGCGCTCCCTGAGCGGGGAAAACCGCTTGACATCCCTGCTGTTCCTCTGTACAATCATCGCACAAGGGCTTTCGGGCCCGACGGAGGGCATGAGTCTAAGAGAGGATGTGCAAAGGGTGACCGCTGAAAGGAAACGCGACGCCAGCTGGACAGTGTGCGCAGCATACGCGCTGTTCAGGCTGACCATGGCGGCGGCGCTGGCCGTGTGCCTGGGCTTTTCGTGGATGGCTTACAGCTACAAGCGCGGGACGCTGAGCAACGGGCTGCTGCTGCCTGCCGGTCTTGCCGCGCTGGCGCTGACGCTGCCGCCGCTTTTCCGGGGGATGCGCAGGCTGCGCGCCTCGGGCAGGCTGCGCGCGGCATGGCTGGGTGCAAGCCTCGTCCTGCTGGCCGTTCAGATCGTGATGATCAATCACTACTACTTCTACACGGACTGGGATGTGGAAACCATCGTGGAAAGCGCAATGGCGATGGTCACAGGCGAGGACATCAGCCGCCACAGCAATTACTTTTCCATGTATCCGAACAATCTGGTGCTTGTCACGCTGCAAAGCTGGATAGTCCGCGCAGCATCGCTTCTGGGGCTCTGGGATCGGGCGTATTTCCTGCTTCTCGTCTTCCAATGCGTGCTGTGCTGGACCACCGGGCTGCTGCTGTGCCGCATCGTTCGCACGTTGACGGGCAGCGATGGGCTGACCGCCGCGGCATACATGCTGTATCAGCTGCTCGTGGGCCTGAATCCGTGGATATCCATCCCGTATTCGGACGCCGTCGCGCTGTTCTTTCCGACGGCCATTGTTGCGCTGGAGCTAACCTCACCCAAGCGGACGACCGCTCGGGCGCTTAAGCCCTTTGCGCTGACCTTTCTTTCCTTCTTTGGCTACCGGATCAAGCCGCAGGTGCTGCTGGTATGGATCGCCATCCTGCTCATGCGTGCCGCAAAGGGGCTCCGCGGCGGCATCCGCGGACAGCACGCGGCGAAGCTCGTCCGTGGAGCGGCGTGCATGGGCGCGGGAGCGCTCCTGGCCATGCTGCTGGCCAATGCGATGGCCGCGAGCGTGCCGGTACCGATCGATCCCGAAAAGGAAATGGGCATCACGCACTACCTGATGATGGGCATGAATCCCGAATTCTTCGGCGGCTACGCGCAGCAGGACGTCAGCCTTTCCTGGCGGTGCGAGACAAAGGCGGAGCGCATCTGCACGAACCTGCAGGTGCTCTGCGACAGGCTGCAGGAGATGGGCCCGGCGGGGCTTGTCAAGCAGATCCTTCGCAAGACGCTCACCAACTACAACGACGGCACCTTCTGCTGGGCAGGCGAGGGCGTCTTCTACCGCGAGCTTCTGCCAGAGAAGGACGGCGTGCTCTCCCCGCTGCTGCGCAGCATCTACTACAGCCACGAGGGCGCTCTGTATCCCCTCTATGCCAACGCGGTTCAGGCGCTGTGGATGGGCGTGCTGGCGCTGTGCGCGGCCGCCAGCCTGGGCAGGCGGGACGAGCGCGTCGCCGTCCTCATGCTGACGCTGCTCGCACTGACGCTGTTTGAAACGCTGTTTGAAGCGCGGGCGCGGTATCTGTTCAGCTTTGCGCCGCTGTTTATCGCGCTGGCTACCTGCGGCATACAGACGTGCCTGACGCGCTTCGCCCGCCTGCGCAAGCCGGCGTCATCCGCCGCACAGACATGACGCCCGCACAGAATCGCCTCTTTCAGCCCTTCGCCCGGCGGTACAGGCGCAGGAACAGCGACGGCGCAACGCGCAGCAGCACCCCCTGTGTGCAGACGAATGCGTCGCCCGAGCGCAGCGCATAGCCGGCGAGCTCCGCGAGGTTGGCGCGCAAAAAGTCCGTGGCCTCCCTCGCGACGGCGGGTGGAAGGTCATAGGCGGCGGTATTCTTGCCGACGCTCAGGGCAATCTGCCCCACGCGGCGGCGCAGCACGCGTCGGGGCGCGCCCTCCGGCAGCGCATCTGCCGCCGCCCGCAGCCGGCGGCAGACCTCCAGATAGCTGGCGCACCAGCGGCTGCTGCGCGCCAGCGAGCCCATGATGCTCCCCTCGCGCTGCCGGTAGCGCAGAATCACGCGCTCAAAGGATGCGGCACGCTTTGCCGCCAGCAGCGCGGGCGCCTGAAACAGCTCGTCCTCGAAGAGCAGCCCGTCCGCCATGCGCAGGCCGTTTTCCACGAGAAATTCGCGGCGATAGACGCACTGCCAGACCATCGGCTCAAACACGCGCGCGTCGCACTCCTGCGCCAGCAGCGCATTGCCCCGGATGACCTCCGTCGCGGGGATCGCCGGTCCGGGACGCTCTTCGCCCGTCTCGTCGTCGAAATAGACGAACCGTGCTTTGGCGACATCGAGCCTTTGCGCAGCCGCGTCGCGCACGAGGGCCATGAGCTCATCCGCATCCGCCACATCGTCGCTGTCCAGAAAATAGACGTACTCGCCCTGCGCCGCATCCAGCCCCGTGTTGCGCGCCGCCGACAGGCCGCCGTTGCACGCCCTGTAGAGCAGCTTCGCATTGGCGTGCGCATCGGCATACGCCTGCGCGATGACCGTCGAGCCATCCAGACCGCAGTCATCCACCAGCAGCAGCTCCACCTCATCCTGCGGCAGACGCTCAAGCGCCTGCAGGCACTGGCCGATATAGGCCTCCACACGATAAACCGGAATCACAATACTGAGCAGCATTCTCCTGTCCTCCAAATTCTCTCCCTTGCGCAGCGCGCCGTTTTATGCGATAATAAACCGATACGCAGGGTGTCTTTCAACCTTTGTGCTCCTATTATATCACATATACCCTTCCGGAGGAAAGAGCGGATGATCAGCGTTATTGTCATCGGCAAAAATGAGGGCTCCCGCCTGAGCGCATGCCTGCAAAGCGTACAGGATGCGCTTGCTGTGCTCTCCCATGAAATCATCTACGTCGATTCCTGCTCCACGGACGACAGCCTTGACCGGGCGAAGGCGCTCGGCGCACGCTGCTTCCTGCTGGCCGAACGGGAGACAACCGCCGGCTTGGGGCGCTTTGTCGGCGCCAGAGAGGCGCGCGGGGACGTGCTGCTGTTTCTCGACGGAGACATGGAGCTCTGCCCCGGCTTCTGTGAAAAGGCGCTGATGGAGATGGCCGCAACGGGCTGCAATGGCGTATGCGGCACGCGTGAGGATCTCTACTGGCAGGACGGCCGTCTGGTGGGCCGCGATCCCAACTACTTCCGCTGCACGCAGCGGCGCGAATGCCCCGAGTTCGGCGGCGCGCTGATGGTGACAGCCGAGGCGCTCTCCGCCTGCGGCGGCTGGAGCACAGACACCGTAGCGTGCGAAGAGGCCGAGCTTCACGCGCGGCTGAAGGATGCAGGCTGCCGCATCACCGAGCTGCCCATCCCGATGATCCGGCACAACGATGCCGTGCGCGATAACCGCGGTCTGCTGGGCGCGGTTTTCTCCCGCCGCCGTCTGGGCGAAGGGCAGGCGATGCGCTGCGCGATGGCGCTTCACAAGGGCGGATGCTATCTGCGCCATGAGCGCGCCAAATTCCTGCTCTGCGCGCTGGACTGGCTGTCCATCCTCCTGCTGCTATTCGGCGCAATCGGCCTGCTCGCGTCGTGCTTCATACAGGCTGCGCAGCTGGGCTTCTATGCCGCCTGCCGCAAGCCGCGCGCATGGGTTTCGCAAAAGCTCTTCTTCTTCGCCTTCCCGCTTGGGCTGGCGAGCTACCGCGTGCGTTCGCGCGCATATACCGAAATCTGACAGCGCCGGGCGCTTTGTCACAGCGGCGTTTTGCAGGCTCCTGCCAGAACGCCTCAATGGGAGTTTCCATGATTACGATCAGCTTTATCGTCGTGGCCTACAACGCCGCCGCATCTCTGCCTCTGCTGCTGGGCGATCTGCGCGCCCAGAGTCTGCCGCACGAGCAGCTCGAGGTGCTTCTGGTGGACAGCGCCTCCACGGACGGCACACGCCGGGTAATGCAGCAGTTTGCCGCCGACGCGCCCTTTCCCGTGCGCATTCTGGACAATCCCCGGCGCTGGCTGGCCAGCGGCATCAACGTCGCGCTGCGCGCCGCCTCCGGCAACGCCGTCATCCGTCTGGATGCGCACGCGCGCATCCCCGCCGACTTCCTTGAAAAGAGCCTCCATGCGCTCGAGCAGGGAGAGGATATCGTCGGCGGCTGCGTCTCCGGCGCACAGCCCGCCACCCCCTGGGAGGCCGTCATGCACGCGCTGGACACATCCCGCTTCTGCGGCGGCGCGGCCCCGTTCCGCAACAGCGGCGAGGCACGCTATGTCGATACCCTCGCCTACGCGCTCTACCGGCGCGAGGTCTACGAGCACGTCGGCATGTACGACGAGCGGCTGCGCCGCACAGAGGACAACGAGATGCACTACCGGATGCGCAAGGCCGGCTATCGCTTTTACTTCTCGCCGGGCATCCTCTCCTACCACGCGGCGCGGCCCACGCTGCGCGGTCAGCTCCGCCAGAAGTGGGGCAACGGCTATTGGATTGGCCGCACCATGCACATTCAGCCGCATTGCTTCGCCCCGCGCCATTTGATTCCCGCGCTCTTCGTGCTGGCACTGCTGGGCTGCCTGCTGCTCCTGCCGCTGGCCCGCTGGCCGCTGGCTCTGCTGCTGTGCGCTTACGCGCTGGTTGATCTTCTCTTCAGCGTCAAGGGCGCCCTGAATGAAAAAACGAGCCGTCTGCTGGCGCTGTGC
This sequence comes from Clostridiales bacterium, assembly GCA_022776785.1. GTDB lineage: Bacteria > Bacillota > Clostridia > Christensenellales > Aristaeellaceae > Ventricola. The sequence continues at coordinate 6,555 of JALFHA010000047.1, forward strand.
ACGCTTCCCGTGCTCTTTCCGCTCGTTCACCTCGTCTATGGAGCAGGCACGCTGCTGGGCCTTTTGACGCCATGCGCAAAGGAGGCGAGCCCCCATGCTTGAGTGGATTCGGGATGTGACCGACTTCATTTTTCTTGAGGACCCGCCCCAGCCTGCCGATGTGATCTTCGTGCCGGGCAACAGCTACGCCGAGCCCAGCGAGCTGGCCGCGCAGCTCTATGCAAGGGGGCTTGCGCCGCATGTGCTGCCCTCCGGGCGCTACGCCATCGGACGCGGAGAATTTGCCGGGCAGACGAGCGGCGCGCGCACCTATACCGGCCGCTTTGAGACGGAATGGGCGTTTATGCGCCATGTGCTGCTGCAAAACGGCGTGCCGGACGCGGCCATCCTGCGCGAGGACGAGGCGACCTACACCTATCAGAATGCCATCTACTCCCGCCGCCGTACGGACGCGGAGCGCATCACGGTGCGCCGCGCGCTGCTGTGCTGTATGCCCCAGCATGCCCGCCGCGCGAAAATGTACTACGAGACACTCTATCCCGATGCCGAGCTGCTGGTATGCCCGGTGCAGGATGCACCCGTCACCCGTGAAAGCTGGATGCGCGAGCCGGAGGGCATCGACGCGGTACTCGGCGAGCTCGAGCGCTGCGGGGCGCAGTTCCACGACATCATGCGTGAGCTGCTCGCCGGACAGGATTAAAACAGAAAGTTTTGCAAAACCGTTGACAAAGCCACTGTCCCGTGTTATACTAAATAAGTGCTTAGGGGTATGGTGTAATGGTAACACGTGGGTCTCCAAAACCTTTGTTGAGGGTTCGAGTCCTTCTGCCCCTGCCATAACATCCGATAGGATTTGATACAATCCTGTCGGATGTTTCTTTTTACCTCCCTGTGATACAAAAGCGTTTGGGTTCAAAAGGTTTTTCCGCTCGTTTCGCCAAATCATTTTTGTGGAAACCTTCATTACAGATATGCGAACGGGTGCGGGAAGCTGAGAGGCTATCCTGCGCCCGTTCTTTTTCCCCCCTTATACTATTTTGCGGCTAAAATCTAGCTTTGCAGAATCAGCCCCGTTTCAATCGTAGGATGCTTCGCATCCTGCTCTGAAACTGCTTTTTCTTTTGAACAATAAGGGAACATTGGGCTGCCGCCCAAACCTGCTTGAGG
>JALFHA010000068.1 GCA_022776785.1 Clostridiales bacterium
CCTCAAGCAGGTTTGGGCGGCAGCCCAATGTTCCCTTATTGTTCAAAAGAAAAAGCAGTTTCAGAGCAGGATGCGAAGCATCCTACGATTGAAACGGGGCTGATTCTGCAAAGCTAGATTTTAGCCGCAAAATAGTATAAATCCTGCCGCTCTGCACTCAAAATCGATGCCTTTCAGATCAATTTACATCCTATAAATGAGCAAATCCAGAATATTGCACAATTTTTCGTCTATTTTGAAACTTTTGAGATGAGAAAAATCAAGAAATACATAGATTTTCATTTGGGACAAATCGGATTTTTTGTGCATTTTTTCAAATTTGCTCATTCATAGTTACATCGTCAAAGCTCTACTTTGTCTCTTCCAACTGCTCGATAAGCTGCAAATTGGAGATCATCCACCGTCCGGCGGAGCGCACGAGCGTCACGCGGTAGCGCGCGGTGGACCATTTCGGCGGGGAAAGGCGATCCTCGCCGCCTGCGGCCAGCGCAGCCTCGCGCCGGGAAGAGCGGATTGTGCCGTCGATGGCGGGCACGCTCTCGACGATCTCCGCGCGCGCCACGTCCTCCCACGGCCATGCCCAGACGGACACCATGCGCACCCTGTGGTCATAGCCGCGGATTTCATAATCCCGGTAGGGCGACGCGTCGCTCAGGCCGACCTGAAGCACGGGATCCTGATTCAGATACTCCTGCCGGAAATACCGGGTCAGCGTCTCTGCACCCTCGCCCGTGAGCACCACGCCCGCGCGCGCATCCAGCCCATCGCTGATGAGCACCCAGATATTGGCCGTGTTCATCGCCAGACAGAAGGCGATAATCAGCAGCGCGCACACGACGGTGAGCACAAACATGCGCGAGGCGATGAAGTTGAGAAACCGCCTGAGAATCCGCACGGCTCATTCCTCCTTGCGTTATTGCGTCGATCAGAAGATCGCCTCGACGAAGGCGTCCGCATCGAACGCCTGCAAATCCTCGATGCCCTCGCCCACGCCGATGTAGAGCACGGGCAGCTTGAGCTCCTCCATGATCGCCACGGCAATGCCGCCCTTGGCGGTGCCGTCGAGCTTGGTGAGCACGATGCCGGAGACGTCGGCCACCTCGGAGAATTCGCGCGCCTGCGCCAAGCCGTTCTGGCCAGTCGTTGCGTCGATAACCAGCAGCGTGCGTACCTCGGCCTCCTCGTATTCGCGGGTGATGATGCGGGAGATCTTTCGCAGCTCCTCCATCAGGTTCTTCTTGTTGTGCAGGCGGCCGGCGGTATCGACGATGAGCAGGTCGGCCTCCGTCGCCTTCGCCTTCTTGATGCCGTCGTAGACGACCGCCGCCGGGTCGGCGCCCTCCGCGTGGCGCACAAGCGGCACCTGCGCCCTGTCCGCCCAGATGGCGAGCTGATCGGCCGCCGCTGCGCGGAACGTATCCGCCGCCGCGAGCACGACGCTGTGGCGCGCGTCCTTGAAGCGCAGGGCGAGCTTGCCGATGGTCGTCGTCTTGCCCACGCCGTTGACGCCCACCACCAGCATGACCATCGGCCACTTGAGCGGCTTGCGCGGCTTGTTCATCATCTCCTTGAGAATCTGCTTGAGGATTTCGCGGGCCTTGCGCGCGTCGGTGATCTTCTGCGCCTCCACGCGGGTCTTGAGCTCCTCAATCACCCTGTCGCTGGTGCGCACGCCCATGTCGCTCATAATCAGGATGTCCACGAGGTTCTCGTAAAAGTCCTCGTCGATTTCCTCCGTCGCCTCAATCAGCTCCTCCACGCGGCCGGAGACGTTCGTGCGCGTCTTGGAGAGGCCCTGCCACAGCCGGGAAAACAGGCCCTTCTTTTCATTCTGCTCCGACTGCGCTTCAGCCGCAGGCTGTGCTTCAGCCGCAGGCTGTGCGGCAGGCGCGGCCTGTGCGGCAGGCGCGGCCTGTGCGTCCTGTGCGGCAGGCTCATTCTGCGCGGCCTTGACCTCCGTCCGCGCCTGCGCGGCCTGCTCCTTTTTCTTTTTGCCAAACCCGAATAATCCCATAATATCCTCCTTCAAGGTGAAAGCCTCATGATGAAAAGCGGCGCTTTGCCGCGCTGTTACGCCATCGCGTCCTCGCTCACGTCCTTGAGCTCGACGCTGAGCATTTTGGAGACGCCCTTCTCCTCCATCGCCACGCCGTAGAGGCTGTCGCAGCGCTCCATCGTGCCCTTTCTGTGCGTGACGACGACAAACTGCGTGTCCTTCGAGAAATCGCGCAGGTAGTCGGCAAAGGTGGAGATGTTTCCATCGTCAAGCGCAGCCTCGATCTCGTCAAGGAAGCAGAACGGCGTCGGCTTGAGCCGCAGCATCGCAAAGAGAATGGCAATCGCCGTCAGCGCGCGCTCGCCGCCGGAAAGCAGCGAGAGCAGCTGGAGCTTCTTGCCCGGCGGCTGCGCGACGATCTCGATGCCGCAGCCCAGCACGTCGCTTTCGTCCATCAGGCGCAGCTCGGCGTGTCCGCCGCCGAAGAGCTTGACAAACGTCTCGGAGAGGTACTGCTGCATCAAGCAGAAGCTGTCCATGAACTGGCGCTCCATCTGCTTTTGCAGCGAGGCGATCACGCCCAGCAGATCGTCCTGCGCCTTGAGCAAATCGTCCCGCTGGCCGGTCAGCGATTCCCAGCGCTCACGACAGGCGCGGTAATCCTCCACCGCCGTGACGTTGACCGGCCCCATCGCACGGATCTCCCGGCGAATATCGCCGGTGCGCTTGTTGCTCTGCGCCAGATCAAAGGGCTCGGTCAGGTATTCCTTCGCCCCGGCATAGGTCAGCTCGTATTCGTCCCAGATGCGCTGCTGCATCTGCGAAAGCTCACCCTGCGTGCGGCTCAAAACCAGCTCGGCCTTGTGGTGCTTGTCGCTGTCCTCGGTCAGGCGTTCGCGCAGCGCGTCGATGTCCTGCGTCATGCGGCGCACGTTCTCCTGCGCCTCGTTGCGCTGGCTCTGGCGCTCCGTCAGGCTCGCCTGCGCCTCCTCCAGCCGCTTCGCACAGGACGCGGCGGACTGCTCGTCTGCGGCAAGCTGCTGCGTGCTCTGCTGATGGCGGAGTATCAGCTGCCCACGGCTCTCCTGCGCCTGCCCGATCTGCGCGGCCAGCTCATCCAGCTCGCGCTTCATGCGCGCCGCGTCCTGCTCAAGCGCGTTCAGGTCGCGCTCCCGCGCGGTGTGCGCAAGCCGCAGCTCCTGCGCCTGCTCGCGCAGCACATCCAGCGCTTCGCGCTTTTCATAGAGCGCGTCGCTCAGCTCGCCCGTGCGGCGGTTCATCTCGTCGCTGTTCTTCTGCTCGCCCTCCTGCGTATCGCGCGCGCCCGCGAGCTGCGCGTCGATCTGCGCGAGGTTTTCCGCGATCTGCGCCTGCAAAAGCCCGCTGCGCTCCACCTGCTTTTGATGGGCCTCGGCCTGCTGGCCGAGCGTGCGCACGCGCTCGCTGGCGATGGACACGTCAATCTGCGCCTGGTGCAGCGCGTCAAACGCCTTCGTGCGCCGCTGCTTGAGGCCTTGGCGCAGCTCCTCGCCCTCGGCAAGGCGCGCGGCGTATTCCTCCAGCTGCGCGGCCAGCCGCTTCGTCAGCGCCTCATGCTCGCCAATCTCGCGCTCACGCGAAAGCAGGCTCGTCATGCGCGAGGCGGAGCTGCCGCCCGTCATCGAGCCGCCGGAGTGCATGACGTCGCCCTCCAGCGTCACCAGCCGGAAGGCGTGACGTCCCCGGCGCATGATCTCGATGCCCGCGTCGAGGTTTTCCGCCACCACCGTTCGGCCGAGCAGGTTTTCCACAATGCCGCGGTAGCGCTCGTCAAAGCCCACCAGCTCGCTGGCCAGCCCGACACAGCCGGGCATGGAGAGCAGCTGGCGCTCCTGCGCGCTGAGCGTCCTGCCGGTGATGGTCGTCAGCGGCAGGAAAGTCGCGCGGCCCAGCTTGTTCTGACGCAGGTATGCAATCATGTCGCGCGCCACATACTCGTCGCTGGTGACGACGTTTTGCAGCGCGCCGCCGAGCACAGCCTCCACCGCGCGCTCCAGCTCCCTGGGCACGCGCATGAGCGAGGCGACCACGCCGTGCACGCCCGCGTTGCCCCGCGCGTGCAGCAGCACCTGCTTGACCGCCTGCTGATAGCCGGCGTAATCGCGCTCCATCTCGCGCAGCACGCGCAGTCGGCTCTCTGCGGCCTGCTTCTGGCCGCTCGTCTCGTTCATCGCGTTCTGAATGGCCGCGATGCGCCGGCTGGCCTCCTGCGCCTTCTCGTCGATGGCGCGCTCCGCTGCGGCGCATTCCGCTTCCAGCTTCTTCGCCTCCGAAAGCCCCGCCTCGGCCTCGGCCATCTGCGCGGCCAGCTCCTCGCCCTCGGCAAGCAGCTCTCCGTGCTGCGCCTGCGCCTCCTCGCTGCGGCGCTCCAGCTCCGTGCGCATCGTCGATAGGCGCGCCTCGCTCGTGCGCACATCGCTCAGGCGGTTGACGGCCTCGATGATGGCGCTCTTGTGCGCCTCCAGCTCCTCCTCGGCCAGCCGCGCCTGCTCCTGCGCCCCGGCAAGCGCCCGTTCGCTTGCGGCGAGCTGGCGCTCCAGCTCGACAAGCTCCGTCCTGGCACGCAGGATGCCCTCCTCGCAGGTCTTCTGTTCGCCCTCGAGCGCACGGCTTCTGGCGCGCTTGACGTCCTCGTCCTGCCCGAGCGAGAGCACGTCCTTCTCCATCCGCGCGATCTCCGCACGCAGCACGCCCAGCTCGCCCTCGCGCGCTTCCTTCTCGCGCGTGAGCTCAAGCACCGCCTCGTGCGCGCTGGAGACCTCGGCCTCCAGCTTCTGTGCAGTCTCGTTCGCCGTCTCGCGCGCTGCGGTCAGCTCGCCCGCGCGGCGCTCCTCCTCGGCAATCGCGTCGGCAAGCCCCGCAAGCATCGCCTCCGCGTCCGCGATGCGCTCCTTCGCGCGGTCGCTGCGCAGCACGAAGGCGGAGCACTCCAGCGTGCGCAGCTCGTCGCGCAGAGCGAGGTAGCGCCGTGCCGTCTCGCTGGCCTTGGCCAGCGGCTCAAGCTGACCCTCCAGCTCGGCGATGACGTCCTCCACGCGCGAGAGATTGTCGCGCATGTTCGCCAGCCGCTTCTCGCTCTCCTCCTTGCGCGCGCGGTATTTGACGATGCCCGCGGCCTCCTCGAACACGCCGCGCCTGTCCTCGCTGCGCTGGGAGAGGATTTCATCGATGCGGCCCTGGCCGATGATCGAATAGCCCTCCTTGCCCACGCCCGTGTCGCGGAACAGCTCGATGATGTCCTTGAGGCGGCAGCCCGCCTTGTTGATGTAGTATTCGCCCTCGCCGCTGCGGTAGACGCGTCGGGTAATCATCACCTCGGCGAAATCGACGGGCAGCGCGTGATCCTCGTTGTCAAAGACGAGGGAGACCTCGCAGTAACCCAGGCGCTTGCGCTTCTGCGTGCCGTTGAAGATGACGTCCTCCATCCTGCCGCCGCGCAGCGCCTTGGCGCTCTGCTCGCCCAGCACCCAGCGCACCGCGTCCGAGAGGTTGGACTTGCCGCTGCCGTTCGGGCCGACGATGCCGGTGATGCCGTTGTCAAAGACGACCACCGTGCGGTCCGCGAACGATTTGAAGCCGTAGATTTCCAGTCTCTTTAGCCGCACCTGTGCGACTCCTTTCCTCCGCGCGGCCTGCGCGCGGCTCAGCTTGTTGACAAAAGTCCGTGTTTTTATGCGGTGATTCCCTACTGAACCGGCGTGATGCCGGCTGCAAGCACTCCGAAACGCTGTAAATCCCGTTGCTTTGCGGCCGAGGCCGGAGCTTTGCAGAAGGATTTGCAGAATAAGAATCATCGGGATGGCTCTCTTCCCCATCCGGGGAGAAAACCCTTATCTTTGGCCTGTTATGCGTGTCTGCCCTCCTGCAGGCGCTGCATAGCCATCTGTGCGGCGGCCTCCTCGGCGCGCTGCTTGCGCGCGCCCTGGCCGCGCCCGAGCTCCGTGCCATCGGCGCGAAGCGCGCGGGCGGTAAACAGGCGCGCGTGCGGCGGGCCGTCCTGTCCGATGATCTCATAGGTCGGCGCGTCCTCGCCCAGCGCCTGAAGGTACTCCTGCAGCGCGCTCTTGGCGTCCCTGTCGGCCTGAACGCCGCCCTCGTAGGTGCCCATCGCCAGATCGACAAGCGCGGCGGCCTTCTCCATGCCCGCGTCCAGATATACGGCCGCGATGACCGCCTCCATCGTGTCCGCGAGAATCGACGGGTTTTCCCGCCCGCCGACGATCTCCTCGCCGCGGTCGAGCTTCAAAAAGCTGCCCAGCCCCAGCTCCCTCGCGGCGCGCGCGAGGTTGGCCTCGCACACCAGCGCGGCGCGGCGGCGGGTGAGCTGCCCCTCACGCAGCTTGGGAAAGCGCTCGTAGAGCACGCGGCTGACGCAGATTTCCAGCACCGCGTCGCCCAGAAACTCCAGGCGCTGATTGTCCTGACACTTGTGCGCCAGCGCGTAGGACGGATGCGTCAGCGCCAGCTCCAGCAGAGACGCATCGGCGAATTCGTGGCCGATGGTTCTCTCCAGCAGATGATTGTTCATGCAAAGCTCCCCTATGTCCTGCGCCGTGTATTTCGCTTCGCGCGCGGGATTTCTCATGTGCTCCGCGCGAAGTGAAATACACGGAAAGACCGCCGCCCGGCGGTGAGCCGGGCGGTCAGCCCCCTGATTACTGCTTGGCCTCGATGTACTTGACCATGTCGCCGACGGTCTTGACCTTCTCAATCGCGTCGTCCTCGACCTCGATGCCGAACTCGCTCTCCACGTCCATGACGAGCATCATCACGGAAGCGCTGTCCGCCTTGAGATCCTCCTTGAGCCGGGCCTCGGGCCTGACCTCATCCTCCGACACGCCGAGCTGGTCGGCCACCATCGCCTTGAGCTTCTCGTAAACCATGATTAAACCCTCCGTTTCACTTGTTCTGTATTCACCATTCGCATTTCTGCGTCATGCGACAGGGATTGGGCCGCTTACGCCTGCGGCTTTTCCTCCTGTGCCTCCGGCGCGCGCGTCATCAGGGCGAGCTCCTCGCGGATGACGTCCGTCACGCCCGAGAGCACCACGCTGCGCGCCTGGCGCAGCGCGCAGAAGATCGCGCGGGCGTTGGAATTGCCGTGCGCCTTGATGACCGTGCCCTCCACGCCCAGCAGCGGCGCGCCGCCGATCTCGGTGGAATCGAAGCTCTTCTTGAGCGCGCGGAAGGAATCCTTCGCCAGCAGCGCGGCGACCTTGCCCTTCATGGAGCCCATGAGCTCCTTCTTGATCATCCCGAAGAGCAGCGACACCACGCCCTCCGTGTTCTTGAGCAGCACGTTGCCCGCGAAGCCGTCCGTCGCCAGCACGTCGCAGCAGCCGGTGAGCGCGTCGCGCGCCTCGACATTGCCGCAGAACTCGAAGGGCTGCTCCTGCGCCATGAGCTTGTAGGTCTCCTGCGCCTGCTCGTTGCCCTTGGCGGCCTCCGCGCCGATGTTAAGCAGGCCGACCTGCGGCTTGTCCACGTTCATCACACGGCGCATGTAGGCGCTGCCCATCAGGCCGAACTCCACAACCCACTCGGGCTTGCAGTCCACATTCGCGCCGGCGTCCACCATCAGCAGCGGACGGCCCGGCACGGGCAGCAGCGTCGCCAGCGCGGGACGGCCGACGCCCTTGATGCGCCCGAGCTTGAACATCGCGCCCGCCATCAGCGCGCCGGTGGAGCCGGCGGAGACGAACGCGTCCGCCTCCTTGCGGCGCACCATGTCCATGCCCACGCAGAAGTTGGAATTCTTCTTTCTGCGCAGCGCCATGACCGGGTGCTCCTGCGGGGTGATGACCTCCGGCGCATCCACGATGCTCAGGCGGGACTTCACCAGCCCGTAGCCCTCCTTGTCCGCGCAGGCGGAGAGCGCCTGCTCGAGCACCTGCTGCGGGCCGACGAGCGCAATTTCCACATCGTCAAACTCGCGCAGCGCGGCAATCGCGCCGTCTACGTTGATCTGCGGCGCGTCGTCGCCGCCCATGCCGTCCAGCACAATCTTCATCGGATTTCCTCCTTGACCGTTGAATTCTTGCAGGGGCTGCGGCCCAAATCAGGCCTCGCCCGTTCATTTTCGCAGCATTGCCGCCTGCGCGAAGGCGTGCATCCCGATGCCCGCGGCGACAGCGAGGTTCAGCGAGTCGATTTTCCCGCTGTGCGGAATGAGCGTGCTGACGCCCAGCGCCGCGAAGCTGTCCGGCAGACCGCTCGCCTCGTTGCCAAAGACGAGCGAGAACGGCCCATCCACACGCGAGACGGCCTCCTCAAGCGTCACGGCGCCCGTGAGCATGAACGGGAAGAGCTGCCTGTCCGGGAATTCCTCCCGATACGCCTCAAAGGTATCGAAGTGGCGCACGTGCAGCGAGAAGGCCGCGCCCATCGAGGCGCGCGTCACCCTCGGGTCGTCGGAATCGACGGCCGGGCGGATGACGGCCACGTTCGTCATGCCGAAGCCAAGCGCCGTGCGCAGGATCGTGCCCATGTTGCCGCTGTCACTCGGGTGGTGCAGGACGACGTGCGGCGCAGTCTGGTCGAAGACGCCCTCCTGCTTGCGGTAGACCATCGCGGCAAAGCAGTTTTCCTTTTTGGAGATGCGCTCCAGCGCCCTGTCCGCGATCTCCACGCGTACGCCCGCCGCCAGCGCCGCCTCGCGCAG
>JALFHA010000073.1 GCA_022776785.1 Clostridiales bacterium
CCTGCTCTGAAACTGCTTTTTCTTTTGAACAATAAGGGAACATTGGGCTGCCGCCCAAACCTGCTTGAGGGATTTCATCCCTCAAACTCCCTTCTTCGCTTCGCGCTTATATTCGAGCTTTTAAGTGCAAGACAGTATAAGTCCTTCTGCAAAGCTTTGGACTCGACCACAAAGCAATGGGACTTACGTCACTTGGTCGGTGATGCAACCGGCATCATGCCGGTTTTAATTGTTCTCCGGTGCGAGCTTGCTCAGCGCACGCCTGAGCTCGCCCAATCCGCTGACCGTATAGCGGCCCGATTCGAGCACAACGATATTCCCCTCAAAGCGCAGCGCGTAGGTGTCCGCGCCCGCACTGACGCGAAGCGTCAGATCGTCGTCGAGCACGGCGAGGTCGGTCTTTTCCTCAAGCATGAGGCCGTCGATGAGCGTGAGAATCTGCGCGATGGCCTCCGCGTCCGTCAGCTCAAAACCGGAAACACCGCCCTCCCCCGCGGTTTCCACCGATATGCTGCGCACATCCTCCGGGACAAGCGCGGCGACAGCCTGCCACGCCGCCCACGCGCCGTTCCTGCCCGCAGGCTCGTCCGTGCCGCAGATGGAGTCCGGGCTGCCGCCGGGGATGCTCTGCGGCGGCGCAGCCTCACCCAGCGCACCCGTAGGCATGAGCAGGGCAAACAGCGCAAGGAGAAAAAGCAGACTGCGCAGTACATGGAATTTCATAGGCAACTCCTTTCCGCACGAAAGCGTGCAACGTTTTTTTAGCGCTGTTGTTTGATGGCACGGGTTCTGTCCCCAAGCACCGCGCCCGCGCACAGCAGCACCATCTCAAACTGGAAGAAGTATCGCGCCCGCGTCTCCCACATGCACAGGAACAGGAACATGCCCACCAGCGCAATGTAGACCGATGCGGCGGACGTATCCCGGCGGCGCAGGGCCCGCACGCAGGAGAGGCAGGCCAGCAGCATCTGCGCGAGGAACAGCGCCGTCGTCAGGTGGTAATAGGCGGGATAGAGCGCGCCCTGCTCGAAGATGATCTGCTTGACGGCGCTGTCCGGCTCGTGGGCGTCCGCCTCGATGATCTCGTTGAGCTTGAACGTGCCGTTGCCGAAGGTCGAGAGGTTCTTGCGCGAGAGCAGGTTCAGCAGCCGCGACGGGTAGCGCAGGTAGTATATGCGGTCGATGACCTCGTCAAGCAGCGCGGCCTTGCGCTCATCGGGGTCCTCGAAGGAGGTCGAGAAGATGAGCCAGCCGCCGTCGCCGTACTGCCCGTAGCCCTGATCCTCGTGGATGGGCAGGCCCATGGCGATGTAGTGCAGCTTGGGCAGCTCATTCCTTTCGATGTCCTCCGCGCGCAGGTGGCGCGCCGTTTCAGCGTTCACGGCGGCGGTGCCGACGAGAAACACGGCGGCCAGCGCCAGCGCGCACAGCGCCGCCTGCCGCATGCGCCGGGAGAACAGCAGCGCGATGAGCGCGGCGATGGACGCGATGACGGACGTGAAGCGCAGCTGCGCGCCGACGAAGGAAAACAGGCCAAAGAGCAGCGCCCAGAGAATGCGCCTGCCGCGGGTTTTGGCATCCCGCAAATGCAGCGCGCACAGCAGGATGAGCGGCGGAAAGGCCAGCGAGAAGCAGTCCGTATACAGCTCGCTCGTGCAGTAGAGGAAGGGCAGGCAGGCGGCAAAGAGCAGCAGCACGCGCGTCTGCGCCAGCGCGCCGCCCAGCCGTTTGCACAGCCGCGCGCTGGCCAGCAGCCCGAGCGTGAAGAGCAGCGAGGCGACGAGCACCGCCTGCATGAAGCGGTCGCCCCAGCCAAAGAATCCAAAGAAGCGGAAGATCCCTGCCAGCGCGTAGACCAGCCCGAGGTTGTGCGGATAGCGCGTGAAGTAGATCAGCGACCGCTCATTGTCGCCGAAGGTGCCGTGATCGACCAGAAGCTGCGCGGCGGTGAAGCACTGCTCCGCGTCGGTGACAGGCTCAAAGCGCAGCACGCCGCCCATGATGAGCTGCACGGCGAGATAAAGCAGCGCGACCTCAGCGAGCACGGCGCGCTCGTGCCGCTCAACCCACGGCGCAAGCGCGCGCGCGCCGCTCATGAGCAGCAGCAGCCCCGCGAAGCACAGCAGCGTGAGCGCGAGAAGCACGGGGCGGTTTCGGTCATACAGCGGCCACGGCGAGAGCGTGACGTTGAGCACCGTAAAGAGCAGGCACGGGAGCAGCAGCCCCATGCCCATCAGCAGCAGCGCGCGGGAAACGCGTCCCTTGGCGGGCTGTGTCATCGCAGAGCCTCCCTTCCTCCCAGCGTGCGGGGAGCTTTCCATTCCCGGCAGGCGCAGTCGCAGGAGAGCAGCAGCAGCACGGGCATGAAGCCGAAGCCGTAGCGCCCGCGCGCCTCCCAGAGCAGCAGAAACAGGATGATGCCCACCATCGCGACGGCGGGCAGCGCGGTGCGCGTGTCGCGCGCGCGCAGGGCGCGCAATGTGCCCAGCGCGGCGAGCAGCATGTGCGCCATCGCGATGCCCGTGCACACGGCGGCATAGAGCGCGTAGTATGGCCTGCCCTCCAGCACGACGGCGGAGACGGCGTTCTCGCGCAGCGGGCCGTCGTCGAGCATCTCGGTCATGCCGTAGGTGCCGTCGCCCATGCCGGCGGCGTTCTTGCGCAGCAGCGCGGTCAGCAGGCGGTTGGGATAGCGCAGCGTGTAGATACGGTCCTTCATCCGCGTGAGGATGGAGCCCATGACCTCCTCATGCGTCGCGCCCTCGTCCATCATGCCCCAGGTGATGCCGTAGTCGCCCGTCGCGCCGCCGTAGGGGTTGTCAGAGGTGGGGATGGACATCATCACCCAGTGGATGAGCGGCGTGTTCTGCTGCGCATAGACGGCGGGGTCGATGATGCCCGAGAGCATCACGCTGTGCACCCCTGCCGTGCCTAGCGCCAGCACGGCGGCGCACAGCGCCGAGAGCAGCACGGCGCGCAGCGCAGGCAGGCGCAGCAGCCACAGGATGACCGCCGCGATGAGCGCGATGGCGACGGTCATCTTGATCTGCCCGCCGATGAGCACGCTCAGCGCGCACAGCGCCGCCCAGCAAAGCTGTCCGCGCCCGTCCTGCGCGTCGAGCACGCGCTGGGCGCACAGCAGCGTGAACACCACAAACGGCAGGGAGAAGGTGTCCGTATAGAGCACGGCGGCAGCGAGATACAGCGGCAGGCACAGCGCCAGCATCGCGGTCATCATGATCTCCCCGCGCGCGCCGCGCAGCCTGCGCGCAAGCGACAGTGCCGCGCGCATGGCCGCCGTGTACAGAAGCGCCTGAATCGCCGCAAGAACGAACAGGCAGTCCTCCAGCCCGAACAGCGAGAGCAGCCTGAACAGCCCCGTGAGCATCAGGAAAAAGCCCCACTGGTTGGAAAAGCGCGCCAGATACAGCCCGAAGTCCGGGTTGGCCGCAAAGCTGCCGTCCCGGGCGAGCATCTGCGAGCCGCGGATGAGCATAAAATTGTCGCCCATCGGGGTGTAGGCCATCATGCAGCCCAGCACGAGCTGCACGGCCAGCAGAAGGAGCAGAAAGGCAGGCCGCACGATGCGGGCGATGCGCTCCGCACGCGCGTCCTCCATGCGGCGCAGCGCGCCGCCCAGTCCGATGAACAGCGCCAGCGCGGCGGCGCAGGCGAGCAGCTCCGGCAGCCAGCCAAAGCCATAGCACGCACGCGCAAACGGCAGCAGCAGCACGTTCGGCGCGGTCACGGCGGCGGCGATGCAGCAGCAGCCCATGCCCGCGCGGACGAGCCCTTCGCGCAGCGGGGAATGTTTCATGGCGTCTCCTTCAGGCGCAGAAGCTGGTATTCGCCCTGCGCATCCACAAATTCATAGTCGCGCGCGAAGATCTCCGCCACGCGCTCGTCATAGGGCGGGCTGAACGCCCGGTTGTAGTAGAGCACCAGCCAGCGCGGGGGATTCGCCTCAAACGTCTCCACGATCTCATCCATCACCGCGGGGTCGGCCTGCGCCAGTATCTCCTGAAGGAAGTAGAAGCGCATACACGGCAGCGCCTCGCTGGCGACATACCAGCGCGGCTCGACGCGGTAGGCCATGAAGCTGTCCCTGTCCTGCTCGGGCACCTCGGCGTAGAGGGCCTGCGCATCGGCGGCGTAGGCGAGGTAGTCCTCATGCCAGGCGATCCGGCTGGTGTTGGTCTGCGCGCCGAGGATGACGAGCGCCGCACAGCAGACGACGGAGCAGAGCATGGGCAGCGCGCGGCAGGCGCGCGCCTCGCAGCGGCGGCAGGCGGCCAGCAGCAGCGCCGCGCCCACGGCGGAGAGCGGCGCGCCGAGCATCAGGTAGTGATTGTAGTACTTGTGCGAGATGAACGCCGCAAGGCCCGCGCCGGCCGCGCCGGCGATCAGCGCGATCGAGAGTGCCGGTCTGCGGCGCAGCAGGGTCAGCGCCCCGGCGCAGGTGAGCGCCGCCAGCGCGATGGCCATGAGGCCATAGCCGCTGTGCAGCAGCATATACACGCGCCCGACGTCGCCCGTCTCCGCGTAGAGCATGTTGTGGACGATGGAGCCGTAGACGGCCTCGCCAAGCGCGCCCTGCGCCGCAAGCCAGAGCACAATGGGCAGAGCGGCACCCGCAAGCCCCAGCGCAAAGCCCAGCGCGCAGCGCCCGAGGGACGGCCAGTCCCGCCCAAGGGCGAGCGCGGCGGCCAGTACCAGCGTCACGGCGCACAGCGGCAGGGCGTTGTTGGCGCGCAGCAGGAAGGCGAGCATCGTCATCGCGCCCATGCCCGCGGCGTAGGCCGTCAGCGCGCGCCCGCGCACGGGGGTTTCGCCGAAGGCGCGCAGCGCCAGCAGCAGAGCGAGCAGCGTGAACAGGCTGGCGTATTCCTCGTTGAGGTTGCCGCCGTCCATGATCGTGCAGGTCATCAGCAGGTAGGCGAGCTGCACGGGCACGCACGGCGCGCGCAGCGTCCGGCAGATGGCGCACAGCACGCGCAGGCACGCAAAGAGAAAGAGCACCTCCATGACAAACACGGCCAGCGTCGAATACCCGCCCGCGAGCGCCTGCGGAATGGCCTCAAGCACAAAGAGCAGCGGCCCCTTGTGGTCGAAGATCTCCGTATACGGCGCATAGCCCTGCGCAATCGCCGTGCCCATCGTCAGGTAGATGGCGTTGTCGCTGCCGATGACCGGGCCGAGCGGCGTGTTGCAGATGCCGAAGATCAGCATGAAGCCGAGCGCCAGCAAAAGCGACAGCGCGCACCCCGCCCATCGATTGCGTCGTTGCATGATGTTGCCTCCTTGTACGGACTGAAAAGCGCTCACACCCCGAACCGCTCCCGCAGCACACGCATCACGCCGTCCTCGTCGTTGGAGGGGGCGATGTGGCGCGCCATGGCCTTGAGCGTCGGATGGGCGTTTTCCATCGCATAGCTCTCGCCCACGGATGTGAGCAGCTCGCAGTCGTTCAGGTAGTCGCCAAAGGCCATGCACTCCTCCGGGCGGATGCCCAGCAGCCCCTGCAGGCCGCGCATGGCCGCGCCCTTGTGCACGCCGGGCTTCATCACGTCCACCCAATGCTCGCCCGAGAGGATGACCGACAGCCGGTCGCCCAGCAGGCGCGTGAGCACGGGCAGCTCGTGCGTCTGCGCATCGCCCTCGTCGTAGAAGGCGACCTTGCACACGTCGCGGCTGCCGGTGAGCGCCGCGAGGTCGGGCACGACCTGCTGGCCTGGATAGTAGCGCAGCGTCTCCGCCTGGAAGTCCGGCGCAGCGCTATCCTCAATATAGCCGCAGTGCGGGCGGCAGAGCACGGGATACACCTGCGAGAGCGTCCGCCCCGCCTCGATGACGGCGGGCAGCTCGCTTGCGGGCACGGGGTCGATGAACACCTGCTCGTCCTCGCGCATGATGAGCGCGCCGTTTTCGCAGATGAAGTAGATGTGCGGCACGAGCGGCAGAAGGTCGCGCCGAAGCGCGGCATACTGTCTGCCGCTGGCGACGGCAAAGGCCACGCCCTGCGCGCGCAGCCTTTCCAGCGCGGGCAGAAGCCCCTCGGGCAGGCGCTTCTGGCTGTCGAGCAGGGTGCCGTCCATATCACAGGCAATAAGTTTAATCATGGTGCTCCTTTGCTAAAGCAGGCCGCGGGTCTGAGCGCAGAATCGCGTACAGCGCCACGTCCACATATTGTCCCTTATTATACAGGCGCTGGCGCAGCACGCCCTCGCGCGTCATGCCGCACTTCTCCATCACGCGGCCGGAGGCGGGATTGGTGAGCTCATGCTGCGCCTCGATGCGGTTGATATCCATCGCATCGAAGGTATAATCGATGACGCGGCGCAGCGCCTCGGTCATATAGCCGCCGTTCCACAGGCGGCGCGAGAGCGAGTAGCCGACCTCCACACTGCCGTTGTCCTCGCTGTAGTCCATATAGCCGATGGTGCCCACGAGCCGGTTCTCGCTTTTGAGGATGACGCCCCAGCTCGAGGGCTCGTCCGCGCGATAGCGCTTCATCATGAAGCGGATGTAGTCCCGCGCCTCGCTGATGTCCCGCTGAGCGGTCCAGAGCACATGGCGGGCGACCTCCTCATCGCGGCTGTATTCAAAAATATCCTTCGCGTCCCGCATATTCATGCGGCGAAGGAGCAGGCGGGGCGTTTCCAGCGTGGGCATGGAAAACAGGCCGTAGGGGTTGGGGGTGAACATGGCGATGCACTTCCTTTGTGCGCCGCTTGGCGCGCCTTCATTATACACGAGGATTATCGCCGCCGCAATCCCTTGGGATAGCGGTTCTTCATCAGCCCGCCCGACTGGCGGCCAAAGCCCAGCGATACGCCCTGATGCGTCAGCAGCGTGCAGCCGCCGGGCAGCTCGCCCAGGTCGAGCGCCTCTCCCGCCTGATAGGCGAGCGCCTGATCGCGCGTGAGCTCCGCCGTGCGCGCGGCCTGCTCCGGGCGCAGGGCCATCGCCAGCGCGTGGTCGGGCTCGACATGCCGCCCCTCGGCGCGGGCGAGCAGCAGCCCGGTGCGCAGCGTGCGCAGACCGTGAAGGCGCTGCGGGTCAAGCCCCTCCGGCAGCGACCAGAGGGTATCCCCGGCGGCGTACAGCCGCTCAAAGCGCACGCCCGGCGCGAGCACGCCGTCCGGGAGCGCGACGGCGGGCGCTGCCGACGCCCTGACAGCCTTGGTGCGGCGCGGCGCGCGGGCAGGCGCGGCCTCCTCCTGCGCGGCGGGCGCGGCCGGGGATTTGCGCAGGAGCGAGACGAAGTGCCCCTCGCCGCGAATCTCGTGCGGATAGAGGTGCACATAGCCCTGCGGCGCGGCGGGCAGGCCGGGCAATGCGAAGGGCACGGGTGACAGCTCCGGATGCGCATCGCACAGCCGGGCAAGCACGCCCTCGTTCTCAGTGTCGTTGAAGGTGCAGGTGGAGTAGACCAGCATGCCGCCGGGGGCGAGCATGGACACGGCGGATTCGAGGATGTCGAGCTGGCGCTGCGCGCAGCCGGCGGGCGCACCCTCGCTCCACTCGCCGATGGCCTCGCTCTGGCGGCGGAACATGCCCTCTCCGGAGCAGGGCGCGTCCACGAGGATGCGGTCAAAGAACGCGGAGAAGCGCGGGGCGAGCTGCTCCGGCAGCGCGCAGGTGACGACGGCGTTGGGCACGCCCATGCGCTCGACGTTGCGCGAGAGGATCTGCGCACGGGAGGGCACGGGCTCGTTGCACACGAGCATCCCGCGCCCGGCCATCAGCGCGGCGATCTGCGTGCTCTTGCCGCCGGGCGCGGCGCACAGGTCAAGCACGCGCTCACCGGGATGCGGGTCAAGCGCCGTGACGGCGGAAAGCGCGCTGGGCTCCTGCAGATAGAAAAGCCCCGCCTCGTGCAGCGGCGAGAGGCCGGGTCGCGCATCCCCGCGCACGAAGTACGCGCCTCTGGCCCACGGCACGCACTCGCCAAGCCCCTCCTCCTCAAGCGGGCAGGGCGGCGTGCCGTCCGGGCAGAGCAGCAGGTTCAGGCGCAGCGCGCGCTCGGCAGGCTGCTCAAGCGCGCGTTCATACGCAAAAAAGCCTGCTTCCCCGAGCAGGCGTTTCATCTGGGCGATATAGGCGGATGGAAGCTGGTTCATGGAACTGTCCTTTACTATTTTTCGCTGCCGCGCATCAGAACGGCGCACAGGCGGCGGCGCTCGTCCACGCCGGATTCCACGACGACGATGCGGCCGATTTCGCACGCGGAGTTAAAGACGCTCTCCGTCGTCGTCAGGTAGCAGAACATGTTGCGCGAGCCTGCGGACATCTCGCGGAACTGGACGTTCGGAGGCTCGAGCCCGGCACGGCGAATCTTCTGCGCGAAGCGGCGGTAGGCGGTGTTCGCCTTGGCTGCGTCGTGAAAGATATGGGGCGCGAGCGTCAGGCGGCACACGCCCTTGTCAATCTGGCTGGAGGTCTGGTAGCGGCCCTCCCACGGTTTATTCTCTGGCCAAGCAACGACGTCAACGACAGCGCGTCCTGTCTCGATCGTTCGCATGTGCGCACCCTCCTTTCGTCATCGGGCAAGTCAACATGTATTATACATATTGATTATAACACGCACGGTATTATATTGACAAGAGAAACAAATCCTTTGTTAAAAATTTCTTTATCTCCAGATTTTATGTTGAAATACCGGATTCACAGCACCTGCGCCGCGGAAAGCCCCGCCACGCAGCCCTCGCCCACGGCCTTGGCGACCTGAAGCGGCGCGCCGGTACAGTCCCCGGCGGCGTAGACATGCGGCACGCTGGTGCGCATGGCGCGATCCACGCGGATGAACGCGCCGTCCATCTCAAGCCCCGGCAGCAGCGCGGAGAGCGCCGTCGCCTCGCGGAAGATAAACACGCCGTCAAACGGCAGCTCCTGCCCTCCGGCACGCAGGCCGGTCGCGCGGGCCTCGCCGATGATGGCCTCGGGCTTTTCACCGCGCACCTCGATGCGCGCATCAAGCGCGGGGTCGGCGCTGCCGAAGTAAGCGACATGCGCGCACACCCCGGCGAGGAAATTGGCCTCGGAGACGGCCTCCGGCCCCTGCGCGACGACGGCGACGGACTTGCCCCGGTAGAGCATCCCGTCGCAGGTGCCGCAGTAGCTCACGCCGCGGCCGAGCAGCTCGCCCTCGCCGGGCAGCAGGCGGGGCTGCTTCGCGCCGGTGCACAGCACGACGGTGCGCGCCTCCACGAAGTCCGCGCCCAGCGACAGGCCGAAGCTCTCACCCATCGGCACGATCTGATGCACCACGCCGGGGCGCAGCTGCGCGCCGAGCGCCTCCGCCTGCGCGCGCATGGCGTCAAGCAGCGCCGGGCCGGAGATATCCGGCAGGCCGGGATAGTTGGCGATGTGCTCCGCGCGGGCGAGCCAGCCCGTGTGCTGGCCGATGACGACGACGGATTTGTCCCGCTTTCTGGCGGTGATGGCGGCGCTGTAGCCCGCGGGGCCCGCGCCGACGACGGCGATATCAAGCATAAACGTCTCCTATCAGAACAGTTTGCATTTCCCGGGATGTTTGAAGGGGCCGCAGCCCCTTCAAGTGAAATCCGCAGGACCGGCTTTGCCGGTTCGAGGAGCGGAGGGACTCCGCTTCCTTTATCATTTGGAGTGTGTCCGAAGGACGCGCGAGAAATGATGTCAACCCAATAAATGACTGCGCAGCAGGCTTTTATTGGAGCTCCACCTTTTTTCCCTTCAAGGTAACCGTCAGCGGCTCGCCCTCGAGCAGGCGCAGCCCCGTGCTCTCGCGCGTGACGCTGACCTCGATGAGCCTGCCGCGGTAGACGATCTTGAAGCTGTAGCCGTCCCAGCCGTCGGGGAGCTGCGGGTCGAAGCTCAGCTCGCCCGTGATGGTGCGCATCCCGGCGAAGCCCTGCACGATGGCCAGCCAGCTGCCCGCCATCGAGGTGATGTGCAGGCCGTCGCAGGTGTCGTTGTTGATGTTGTCCAGGTCAAGGCGCGCGGTGCGCTGATAGAACTCCTGCGCGCGGTCGAGCTGGCCGATGGACGCAGCGAGGATGCTGTGCACGCACGGCGAGAGGCTCGACTCGTGCACGGTCATCGGCTCGTAGAACTCGAAGTTGCGGCGGATGGTGTCCTTGTCGTAGAGGTGCTCCAGGAAGTACAGGCCCTGCAGCACGTCGGCCTGCTTGATGAAGCAGGAGCGCAGAATCTTGTCCCAGCTCCACTTCTGGTTGATCGGCCTGTCCTCGGCGGAGAGCGTGCTCACCGAACGCAGATCCTTGTCAAGGAAGGTATCGTGCTGCACGAACACGCCGCGCTCCTCGTCGTAGGGCAGGTATA
>JALFHA010000310.1 GCA_022776785.1 Clostridiales bacterium
GAAAGGAGGCGAAAACCAATGGGGAAGCTGAGAATCATTCCGCTGGGTGGCCTGGGCGAGGTCGGCAAGAACATGACGGCGTTTGAGTATGAGGACGATATCGTCGTGGTGGACTGCGGCTCCATCTTCCCGCGGCAGGACATGCTGGGCATTGACCTGGTCATCCCGGACATCACCTACCTGACCAACAACCGCGAGCGTCTGCGTGCCTATCTGATTACGCATGGGCATGAGGATCATATCGGCGCCGTTCCCTATGTGTTCAGGAGCGTGCCTGCGCCGGTCTACGGCACGAAGCTGACCTGCGCTCTCATACGCGGCAAGCTCGCGGAGCATAATATCTCCGGCATAGCGCTCAACGTGGTGCAGCCCAAGCAGACGGTGCGCATCGGCGCGTTCGAGGTGGAGTTCATCAAGGTGAGCCACTCCATCGCAGGCGCGGTGGCGATGGCGATCACCTGCCCGGCGGGCACGGTCATCGTGACGGGCGACTTCAAAATCGACTACACCCCCATTGACGGCGAGGTGACCGACCTCAATACGCTCGCCGCGTGGGGAAGCAGGGGCGTGCTGGCGCTGCTGGCCGATTCCACTAACGTCGAGCGCCCGGGCTACACGATGAGCGAAAAGAAGATCGGTGAGACGTTCCACAGCCTGTTCAAGGATGCTTCCGGGCGCATCATCATCGCGATGTTCGCCTCCAACCTGCACAGGATTCAGCAGGTGGTGGACAACTGCATCGAGTTCGGGCGCAAGATATGCTTCGTTGGGCGCAGCATGGTGAACGTCACCCGGCTGGCTATGGAGATCGGCGAGCTGAAGATTCCGCAGGACGTCTACATCGAGGTGGGCGACCTTGACTGCTACAACGACGATGAGATCGTCGTGTTGACGACGGGTAGCCAGGGGGAGCCGATGAGCGGCCTGACGCGCATGGCCAACAGCGAGCACCGCAAGCTGCAAATCCGGCAGGGGGACACGGTCATCATCTCCGCCTCACCGATTCCCGGCAACGAGCTGATGGTCTCCCATATCATCGATCAGCTCTACAAGTGCGGCGCGACGGTCATCTACAACCGCATCGCGGATGTGCACGTCTCCGGCCACGCCTGCCAGGAGGAGCTCAAGCTCATCCACACGCTGGTGAAGCCGAAGTACTTCGTGCCCGTGCACGGCGAATACAGGATGCTGCACAGGCACGCGCAGCTCGCCATGGAGCTGGGGATGCCCGCGGACAATGTGGTTATCCTCGAGCTGGGGCAGGCGCTGGAGCTCTCCGAGGACGAGGCCAGCATCACCGGCCCGATTCCCACCGGCGCCGTCATGGTGGACGGCCTCGGCGTGGGCGACGTGGGCAACGTGGTGCTGCGCGACCGCAAGCATCTCTCGCAGGACGGCCTGATTATCGTAGTCGTCGGCGTCAACAAGGAGACGGGCAAGCTGTCCTCCGGGCCGGAGCTCATCTCCCGCGGCTTCGTCTATGTGCGCGAGAATGAGGAGCTCATCTCCGGAGCGCGCAGCGTCGCCGCAGGCGTGCTCGCCCGGTATGACTGCATCGAGCAGAGCGACTGGACGGCCATCAAGAACGGCATCAAGGACGAGATGCACGCCTACCTGTTCGGCCTGATCAAGCGCAATCCGATGATTCTGCCCATTATCATGGAGACCTGAGAAGAGCCTTTGAAGGGCTAAGCGCTGCCCGGCAGGGTGCTGCCAGGAGAGCGAAGGAAGCATACAAACGACAAAACGGCCGGCAAAATCGTTTTCGCCGGTCTGTTTTCGGTCGCCTGATGAGAAAGGAAGCATGGACATGAACATTTACGACGCGGCGCATCAGCTCGCCGGTGAAATCAGAAGAAGCGAGGAGGCGACACGTCTGCGCGAGCTGCGCGAGCGCGCGATGAGCGACGAGACGAACCGCCTGCTGCTGGAGGAATACAAGCGGCTTCAGGTTCGGCTTCAGATGAGCATGGTCGGCGCAGCGGGCGAGATGCCCGGCGATGACATGCAGCGCTTCCAGCAGCTTGCGGCGCTTCTGTACATGAACAGCGACGTTCAGGCCTATCTGATGGCCGAGATGCAGATGCAGAAGACGCTGGCTGACATCTTCAAGATTCTCACTGACGCGGCGGGCGTGACGCTGGAAATCCCCGAAAAGAGCTGACGAACGGGGAACACATGCGGGGCAGCCGCGCATTCTGGGAGGTTTTAATTTGGCAAAAAAGGGCAAATCCGGCAGGCGCGCGCGCAGCGAGGAGAGCGAGCTGCATGAGCGCCGGAAATACGGCTTCTTCTGGTACGACTGGATATGGAAGGTGCTGCGGCCCGTGCTGGTCTTTGCGGCGTCGTTTGTCATCGTCTGCGGGCTGGTGTATACCGCGTGGACGAAGGTTGACGGAATGTTCTTCGCGCCGGTTGACCGGCAGGATACCACAGTGCAGGCCTTCGAGGTCAAGTCGGGCAGCTCGCTGTCCACGGTATCGGCCAATCTGGAGGCGGCCGGGCTGATCCACAACCACACCGTGTTCAAGTACATGGCGGACTTCATGGGCACGGGACAGAAGATTCAGAGCGGCCACTATCAGCTCAGCCGCTCGATGTCGGCCACGGAGATCCTCGACCAGCTCATCTCCGGCGACGGCAGGCCGCTGACGACGAGCATCACCATCATCCCCGGCTGGACGGTCGAGGATGTGGCGGCATACCTCGTGACGCAGGGCGTGCTGCGCGACAAGGAGGAGTTCCTCTCCTTGTGCAGGACGGGCGAGGCGTACAGCGGTTATTACTTCATCGAGGAGATCCTCGCCGAGTCCGACGCGGGCGATCGCCGCTACGCGCTGGAGGGCTATCTCTCGCCGAATACCTACGAGATCTACACCGATTCCAGCGCCGATGCGATCATCAAGCGGCTGCTCTCGCAGACGGAGGCCGCCTATCTCATCGGCTATGACGAGCGGGCGCAGGAGCTGGGCATGACGATGGACGAGGTCTTTACCCTCGCCTCGATGATCGAGAAGGAGGCCAAGAAGGGCGACTTTGCCAAGGTCAGCGCGGTTTTCCACAACAGGCTCAAGCAGAACATGACGCTCGGCTCGGACGTGACGGTCAAGTACGTCTCCGGCTCGCAGAAGATGGCGCTGGGTGACAGCGACCTCGCCGTGGATTCGCCCTACAACACCTACACCCACAAGGGGCTGCCCGTCGGCCCGATCTGCAATCCGTCGATGGACGCGGTGGTGGCGGCGCTCTATCCCGACGAGCAGTATGTCGCGCAGAAGTACCTGTATTTCTGCTCGACCGATCCCAGCTCCGGGGCGCTGCACTTCTCCAAGACGCTCGAGGAGCACGAGGCCGCCGTGGCCATGTACAGGCCGCTGTGGGAGGAATACGACAGAAGCAGAGGGCTTGAGTGATGAAGACGATCCCCGAGCTGCTCGCTCCGGCGGGCGGCGAGAGGCCCTTGACGACGGCGCTGCGCTTCGGTGCAGACGCCGTTTATTTTGGGGCAAAGCAGTACGGCCTACGCGCGCAGGCGAGCAACTTCGACATGCACGGCGTGGAGCGTGCCGCCGCGATGGCGCACGCCGCGGGCGCGCGGGTCTTTCTGACGCTGAATATCTTCGCCGCGGACGACGATCTGCCCGGCATGGCCGACACGGCAAGGGCCGCGCGCGATGCGGGCGTGGATGCGGTCATCGTCTCCGATCTGGGGGCGATTGA
The DNA here is from genome assembly GCA_022776785.1 of Clostridiales bacterium. GTDB lineage: Bacteria > Bacillota > Clostridia > Christensenellales > Aristaeellaceae > Ventricola. The sequence goes on from JALFHA010000310.1 coordinate 3,721, forward strand.
CACGATTGCGCGGGCTGTGCCGGGGCTTGCCGTGCATGTGAGCACGCAGGCCAGCACGACCAACAGCGCCGCCGCGCGGGTCTACCGCCGCATGGGCGCCAGCCGCGTGGTGCTGGCAAGGGAGCTGTCGCTTGCGCAGATTGAGCGCATGGCGCAGGAGCTGCGCGGCGAAATCGAGCTGGAGGCGTTCGTCCACGGCGCGATGTGCATGGCGTATTCCGGGCGGTGTATGCTCTCCGCGGCGATGACCGGGCGCAGTGCCAACCGCGGTGCGTGCACCCAGCCCTGCCGATGGACATATTCCCTGACGGAGCGCACGCGGTCGGAGGAGCCCATGCCCGTGGAGGAAGGTGAGCACGGCACGGCGATCCTCTCCGCGCATGACCTGTGCATGATGGAGCACCTGCCCCGGCTCGCAGACAGCGGTCTGGCGAGCCTGAAAATCGAGGGCAGGATGAAAAACGAGCTCTACGTCGGCACGGTGGTTGGCGCATACCGCCGCTCGCTCGACGCCTATGCGCGCGACCCGCAGGGGTATCTCGCCGACGGCACGCTGCGTGCGCGCGAGCGGGCAGAGCTTGACAAGATCAGCCACAGAGCCTACGACACGGGCTTCTATTTCGGCCAACCGGCAGAGGGCGGCGGCGCAGCAGGTACGCTGCAGGCGGCAGAGTACATGGCCTATGTCGTGGATGTGTCCGGTGGCGAGGCATTGGTGGAGATGAAGAATCGCTTCTTCGTCGGCGACGCGCTGGAGGCCGTCACGCCCGCGGGAAGCAGGCCGCTTTTCGTGGAGGATATCCGCGTGGAGGCGACGGGCGAGCATGTTGGCGCGGCGAATATCCCGGGACAGCTCGTGCGCATTCCGTGCCCGGACTGGCTGGAGCGCGGGGATATGCTGCGCGGCCCGGTGCGTAACCGCAAATGACGGGTACATGCGCGAAGCGATAATGGGGTCAAGGGGTTCGGAATCGGCGCCGCCTGTGGCGGATGAAGCCGATGGAGAACGGGCGGTTAGCCCCGGACTGAAGTCCCTTGCGGGTTTCAGGGCGGCAGCCCTGATGTCTTTATGGCAAAGCCATTCTGCAAAAGCAGTCAGGCAGCGAAGCGATACCTGACGGTGAGCCTTGCAGAGCAAGGTTTTTTACGCAGAGCCGGATAAATAGCCATTTGCACTATACATGGTTGGCGGCCAATTCATCCGGCAGGGCTGCATCAGATCAGCTGGATACAACAGGGGGGTGACGGCATGGAGACCATCGAGGCCTTCGCGGAGGAAACGGTATTCCGCAACGACGAGAACGGCTATACCGTGCTGGTCGTGCGCAGCGGCAAATCGCGTGTGTCCGCCGTGGGCGTCATGCCCCCGATTGCCACGGGAGAAAAGCTGCGCCTGACGGGCGAGTGGGTCGAGCACCCGGTCTACGGGCGGCAGATCAAGGTCAGCGCTTGCGAAATCGAGAAGCCGACGACGCTCTCCGGCATTGAGAAATACCTCTCCAGCGGCATGGTGCGCGGCGTGGGCCCGGCGACGGCCAAGCTGCTGGTCAAGCACTTCGGCGAAAAGACGCTCGATGTGCTCTATGCCGAGCCGGAGCGGCTGCTCGAGGTGCCGGGCATCGGCGAAAAGCGCGCAAGCATGATCGCAGAGAGCTATGCCGAGCAGGCGCAGCAGCGCGAGGCGATGGTGTTTTTGCAGAGCTATGGGGTCACGCCGTCGCTGGCGGTGAAGATCTTCAAGCAGTACGGTGACAACACGAAGCAGGCCATCATGCAGAACCCCTACCGGCTGGTGGAGGACGTGGAGGGCGTGGGCTTCAAGACCGCGGACAGGATCGCTGCGTCGCTGGGCGTGGAGCGCGACAGCGAATACCGCATCAGCGCGGGCGTGAAATACGCGCTTGCCGACGCGACCAACGGCGCGGGGCATTGCTATCTGCCTAGAAACGTGCTCTCTGTCACGGCGCAGCGGCTGCTGGGCAACGACGAGGACGCCATCGAGCGGATGATCGACAGCCTGATTCTATCCCACCAGCTCACGGCGCAGATGCTCCCCGACCCGGATGGGGAGGAGCAGGAGGCGGCGATTTACCTGCCGCAGACCTTCCGCGCGGAAAACGAGGTCGCCCGCCGCCTGCGGGAGATGCTCGACGCCATGCCCGAGAGCATGACCGACGACCTGACCGCACAGCTCGACGAGATTGAGCGCATGGAGGGCTTCACGCTGCATCCCCAGCAGAGGCTGGCCGTCGAGACGGCGGTGCGCTCCGGCATGACAGTGGTGACGGGCGGCCCCGGTACGGGCAAGACGACGATCATCAAGTGCATCATCAAGCTGCTGAGCGTGCACGGAGATATCGCGCTGGCCGCGCCGACGGGACGTGCCGCCAAGCGCATGAGCGAGGCGTGCGGCATGGAGGCCAAAACGCTGCACCGTCTGCTCGAGTACGGCGGCGAGGACGGCGACTTCGCGCGCACACAGGACAACCCGCTCGAGCTCGACACGCTGATCATCGACGAGATGTCGATGGTGGACATCTTTCTGATGCGCTCGGTGCTGCGCGCGCTCGTGCCCGGCACGCGGCTGATTATGGTCGGCGATGCAGATCAGCTTCCGAGCGTGGGGGCGGGCAACGTGCTGCGCGATATCCTCGACAGCGGCGTCGTGCCCTCTGTGCGGCTGACGGAAATCTTCCGACAGGATGAAAAGAGCATGATCGTCTACAACGCGCACCGCATCAACCGCGGCGAGCCACCCCGGCTGAACGCGAAGGGCAGCGATTTCTTCTTCGAGCGCGCGTCCTCTCCGGCGGATGCGGCCGCGCGCATCGTGGAGCTGTGCGCGACCCGCCTGCCGGGCTTTCTGGGCGTGGAGCCCGTGCGGCAGATTCAGGTGCTCTCCCCGACCAAAAAGGGCGATTGCGGCGTGTGGGCGCTCAACGTGCTGCTGCAGGCGCGCTTCAATCCGCCTGCGCCGGGCAAGCAAGAGCGTACGCGCGGCGATACCGTCTTCCGCGAGGGAGACAAGGTGATGCAGACGCGCAACAACTACCAGATCGAGTGGCGGCGCGAGGGCGTATTCGGCTGGGAGAAGGGACAGGGCGTCTTCAACGGCGATATCGGCTTTGTGACCGAAATCGACACGCAGGAGAAGACGATTACCGTCTGCTTTGACGACGAGCGGGAGGCCGTCTACGAGGGCGGCGACATCGACGACCTCGAGCTGGCGTACTGCATCTCCGTGCACAAGAGCCAGGGCAGCGAGTTTCCCGTGGTCGTGATGCCCGCGGTCGGCGGGCCGCCGATGCTGCTCACGCGCAATCTCCTCTATACCGCGGTGACGCGCGCGCGCAAAATGGTGATGCTCGTGGGCCGGGAGGCCGCCATCGAGCAGATGATCGCCAACGTGAACACGCGCCGCCGCTACAGCGCGCTGCGCTGGCGGCTTGAGCAGGTGGCGGCGCTGTGAGCGGGCTGAGGGAGC
>JALFHA010000115.1 GCA_022776785.1 Clostridiales bacterium
GCGGCGTTTCTGCTGCACCTTGCGCGGCGCGAGGGGCTGCTGGTGACGGGCGGGAGCGATTTCCACGGCGAAGCCGTGCGTGAAAGCCGCATCGGCGAGGGGCTGGAGCGCTGGGCGAGCATGGAGCAGGATGTGCGCGCGCTGCTTGCACGCATCGGCGCAGAGGAAACGACGGAGGTGAGCGGATGCCGAGCCTGACGCGGGCAGGCTATGTGCCGCCCAGGAGCGAGCCGCCGCGTGCGGGTGAGCCGCCCAAAACCCAAAAAGGCAAAAAGAAAAAGAAGAAAAAGCGCGGCATGAGCGGCGCGGCCGTCTTTTCTCTGATTGTGCTGCTTCTCGCGGTGCTCGTCGGCGCGGCGACGCTCTATGTCTACAGCGCGACGCAGCCGTATGCGCAGGCGTTCTGTCCGGGTACGCTGCTGATGGGCACATCGCTTGCGGGGCAGACCTACGAGCAGGGCGAAGCGCTGCTTGGCAAGCTGACGCAGGAAAGCGTGCAGGGCTGGACGTATATTGTCGCCGTCGGGGAGAGCGCGTATACGCTCACCGCGCAGGATGTGGCGCTGCATGTGGACGCAGCGCGCACGCTGGAGCCGCTTTGGCAGGCGGGGCGCGAGGGCGGGATGCTCACGCGCTTTCTGACGATGCGTCAGCTTGAGCGCGAGCCGGTGAGCGCGGTGCCGGTCATCGCCTATTCGATGGACGCGGCGGACGTGCTGCTTGAGTGGCTTGCGCTGGAGACGGAGCGCGAGCCGGTCAGCGCGACGGTCACCTATGTGCCGGGCAGCAGTGAGCCGTTCCGCTTCACGGCTGAGTCCGTCGGCTATGCGGTCGATACCGCGCCGGTGAGGCGGGCCATCGAGGCGTCACTTCAGGCGCTGGAGCCGGGCGAGTATGCGCTGCAGCTCACGCGCCTTGAGCCGGACGTGCGCCGCGCGGAGCTGGAGGCGGCGACGGTGCTGCGCGCGCGCATCGTGCAGGAGATCTCCGTGGATGAGGCCATGCTGCAAAACGCGCATCAGGCGGCACAGATGCTTGCGGGCGTGCGCATCGAGCCGGGGAAGACGCTTTCCTTCAATCAGGTTGTTGGCAGCCGCACGGAGGAGGCGGGCTATGTGCAGGCGCAGGAGCCCGCCTACGGCACGGATATATCCGGCGTGGGCGGCGGCGTGTGCCAGGTGTCCACGGCGCTCTACCGCGCGGCGCTGCTGGCGGGACTGACCATCGAGGAACGCCATGCCGCCGTGCGCCCGCTGGACGGATGCGGCATGGGGCAGGAGGCCGCTGTCTCCGGGCAGGGGCTTGACCTCATCATCAGCAACGATACGGCATACCCCGTCTTCGTCACGGCGCGGGTGTACACGGACGGCGATTCGGCCTTCTGCGAGGTGCAGCTCATCGGCGAGGCGCTGGGCGCGCGCTATGCGCTCGAGTCGCAGACGCTGGATACGCAGACCATCGGCGAGCCGGTCTATGTGCGCGACCGCGAGGGGCGCTACGCCACCTACACCGACGAGCGCGTGCCCGTCACGGGCGGCGAGCCGGGCTACACCGTGCGCGTGGAGCGCGTGACGCTCGGGGCGGACGGCACAGAGCTTGCGCGCGAGACGATCTCCGAGGATACCTATGACCCCGTCGCTCCGGCGATCTACGTCGGCGTGACGGAGCGGGAATAACCGGCATGATGCCGGATGAACACCCGCGAAGCCGAGCAAATCCTGCCGCCTTGCGCCCGAGTCCGGCGCTCTGCGCAAGGATTGCCATAACAAAGCAGCAAAAGAATACCACGACAGACGCAGCACCGCTGCGGGGAGGGAACGATATGGATAAGGTTTGCTTTAAGACGAAGCTGGGCCCGGCGGCCGTCGGCCCGTACAGCACCGCGACCCTCGCGGGCGAGACGATTTATTTGAGCGGCATGATCGGCATTGATCCCGCCGTGCAGAAGCCCGTCGAGGGCGGCACGCTCGCACAGGCAAAGCAGGCGTTTGAAAACATCAAAACCGTGCTCGGCGAGCTGGGCGCGACGATGAACGACGTGCTCAAGACGACGGTCTACCTGACGGACATCGGCGAGTTCGGCGAGGTCAACAAGCTCTACGCGGAGTACTTTGGGCCGGATTACCCCGCGCGCACCTGCGTGGAGGTTTCCCGCCTGCCGCTGGGGCTGAGCATCGAGGTGGAGTGCATCGCCCGCAGGCCGTAACGCACGGCGATGAAAGCCATATGAAGACAGGAGGGGATTTCATGAACGAGGAGCGGCTGACAGAGCAGGACATCCGCTATTTGCAGCTTCTGAGGCGGCAGTACAGGACGATTCAGGAGGCCTCCGCCGAGGTGGCCCATCTGCGCGCCGTGCTGCGCCTGCCCAAAGGCACGGAGCACTTTCTTTCCGACCTGCATGGCGAGCACGCGGCGTTTTTGCACATCCTGCATAACGCCAGCGGCGTCATCAAGCGCAAGATCAACGATCTGTACAAGGACATCCTCTCCACGCACGAGCGTGACATGCTCTCCACGCTCATCTACTACCCGGATGAGAAGCTGGCGCTGCTCAAGAAGCAGGGCGTCGTAGACGAGGAGTGGTACCGGCTGACGATCTACCGGCTGGTGGAGGTCTGCCGCATGTGCTCGGTCAAGTACACGCGCAAGCGCGTGCGCGACGCGATGCCCCGCGAGATGGGCGCGCTCATCGAGGAGCTGCTGCTCAGCGACGGCACGCCCGAGAAGGAGGGCTATTACCGCGAGGTGATGCAGTCTATCCTGGAGACGGGGCAGGCCGACGCGATGATTATCGCCCTGAGCCGCGTCATACAGGCGCTGGCTATCGACCGGCTGCACATCATCGGCGACATCTTCGACCGCGGCCCGCGAGCCGACCTCATCATGGACGCGCTGGAAAACTACCATCAGGTGGACGTGCAGTGGGGCAACCACGACATCGCGTGGATGGGCGCGGCGGCGCTGTCGGAGGCGTGCATCGCGCAGGTGATCGTCACCTCCGTCAAGTACGGCAACGTGGAGACGCTGGAGGTGGGCTACGGCATCTCGCTGCGGCCGCTGGCTACGCTGGCGATGTCCTGCTACGGCGACGACCCGTGCGAGGCATTCCTGCCGCGAGACAACGGCGAGGAGCTTCAGGACGATGAGATGGAGCTGGCGCGGATGCACAAGGCGGCCGCGATTCTCCAGTTCAAGCTGGAGGGGCAGCTGATCGCGCGCCATCCCGAATACGGCATGGAGGAGCGCCGCCTGCTGCACCGCATCGACTTTGAAAACAAGACCGTCACCGTGGAGGACAAGGTCTATCCGATGCGCTCGTGCCGCTTCCCGACCGTCGATCCCGCCGACCCCTATGCTCTGACCCCGCTCGAGCGCGAGGTCATGGACAGGCTGGTGCTCGAGTTCGCGCACTCCGAAAAGCTCCAGCGCCATGTGCAGTTCCTCTACAGCGCGGGCGGCATGTACCTGCGCTGCAACGGCAACCTGCTCTACCACGGCTGCATCCCGATGGAGGAGGATGGGGAGTTCGCACCGATTCCCGTGTCCGCGGGCAGCAGTCTGTGCGGGCGTGCCGGCATCGACGCGGCCGATTTGCTCGCGCGGCAGGGCTACTTCTCCACGCTCGGGCAGAGAAAGCGGCAGGATGGGCAGGACTTCCTCTGGTATCTGGGCAGCGGGCCGAATTCCCCGCTCTTTGGCAAGGACAAGATGGCGACCTTTGAGCGCTACTTCATCGCGGACAAGGCCGCGCACGTCGAGGTCAAGAACGCCTACTACGACTACCAGAACGACGAGGCGACGGCGCTGCGCATCCTGCGCGAGTTCGACCTGAGCGAGAACGGCTTCATTATCAACGGCCATGTGCCCGTGAAGCTGGGCAAGGGCGAGAGCCCCATCAAGGCGG
>JALFHA010000158.1 GCA_022776785.1 Clostridiales bacterium
CCGGCGTTCGGGTTGTAGCCCGCGTAGCCCAGCATGGTGACCTTCGCACCCTTGGCCAGAGGCAGCGCGCCGTTTTCGTTCTTCATGAGGATCATGCCCTCTTCGGCGATGCGCTCGTTCAGGTCAAGACCTGCCTGAAGCGCCTCTGCCTTGCTGGCATAGTCGGATTCGTAGGCAGCGCTTGCCGTTGCCGGGGCGATCATGGTGGCAAGCATCATGGTGCTCATCAGCAGCGCAAGCAGTCGGGAAGTGGATTTCTTCATTGGTTTGTTCCTCCATTTCCATGTTGTAGTGTCGTTCCTTATCAAACATGAGAGGAGCTCAGGCAGGGCGCGCCGTGGCCCTCCGGCCTGCCCTACCCCCGCCCTGCCCATGCTGTAAGCAGGTTGTGAAGCGCTCGGCTTACTTTTTTGCCTCGCCCTCGGGGAAGATGATCTTGTTGACGATGAAGAAGATCACCATGGATACGCCGCCGTTCAAGACCGTCGTGCCGATGTTGTAGATGAAGTCTGGCACAAACATGCCCGCGACAGCGACCCAGACGCAGTTGATCGAGTTCACCACACAGGTGACGACCACGAACGCCAGCAGATACCACGCGATCTGGCGCAGGACGTTTCCCTTGCTGCGGAAGACGAAATTGCGCTGAATCGGGAAATTGATGCACTCGCCGACGAACATGGCGACCATGTAGGCGCAGAAATACGGCAGGCCGCCGTGCGCCACGTCATAGCCGAGGATATTCCACTTGAAGGTTTCGCCAAAGAGCGTCACCGGGATGCCCGGCCAGCCGAAGTCCACCATCGGCAGACCCTTGAAGGCGGCGGGAAGGAACTGGAGCATGACATACTTGAGCACCGTAATCAGGTTGCTCACCAGAAAGAACAGCCCTCCCTCGCGCAGCCACTTCGCCGCCTTGGGATGCTCCGCGGCAAAGGATGAAAACACGTTTTTCATTTGCTCTCCTCCTCCATCCTCTTGAGGCTCGGCTTGCGGAATAATCCGCCAATCAGCCCGCCGAGGCCCTTGCCCCAGCGGTTATTCACCAGATCGACCAGGCTGCGCGCCATATCCATCGTCAGCATCCCGTTCGTCATCTTTGCCATGCCGCGGAACGGGATGTTCGTGATGAACAAGATGTTGAGATCGGGCTTGCCCGCGGCGATGCTCCTGCTGCGCATGGCGAGTAGACGTCTGACCACAAAGCGCGCCACGGGGTTCTTCGCGCGGACGGCAGCGTCGAGCGGGTCGTTGAGACCCAGCAGCGCGCTCTTCTCCGTCTTTTCAAGGGGATGGCCGAGCAGACGCTCAAACTCCGCGTCCGTCACGTGCATCAGGTCACGGGGCATTGCGGAGCGCTTCGCGGATTCCGGGATCGCCGCGCCGCTGCCTGCGACCTGCACCGTCTGCGTCAGGCGGATGTCGCGAACGCTCGCGCCGACGAGCACCTGCCACGCGCCGCCCTCGATCTCAAAGCGGTTCGTGTCCACATTGAAGTAGCGGAACGCCTTGTCATCCAGCGCAACCGTCTCACGCCTTGTCTCCCCCGGCTCAAGATGGACGCGCGCGAAGCCCTTGAGCTCCTTCGCGGGGCGAAGCACGCCGCCGCCCGGCATGGAGACGTACACCTGTGCGATTTCATCGCCCGCGCGCGCGCCGGTATTGGTGATTTCAAAGCTGACCTGCTTTTCGTCGGCCTGAAGCCGACCGTATTCAAACGTCGTGTAGCTCAGGCCGTAGCCAAGCGGAAAGGTCACGTCGATTCCCGCGGTTTCGGTGAAGCGGTAGCCCGCGAACAGGCCCTCGCGGTACTCGCACCTGCGCTCCGGGCAGGGATAATTCCGGCTGACCGGCAGATCGCCGTAGCTGCGCACAAACGTCTCGGACAGCTTGCCGCCCGGGCAGACCCTGCCGCTGAGCACGCTCAGCGCCGCCTCTGCGCCCGCCTCGCCGCCAAGCCCCAGCCAGAGCAGACCCATGCACTGATGAAGCCACGGCATCTCCACCGCGCTGCCGCCGGAGAAGGCGACGACGATGCGGCGGTTGACCTTTGCCAGCTCGCCGAGCAGCCGGATCTGGTTTTCCGGCACCTTCATGCTGCCGCGCTCAAGCCCCTCCGCCTCGCAGACCTCGGGCAGGCCCATGTACAGCACCACGGCCTGCGCATCCTTCGCCGCCGCGACGGCCTCCTGCGCAAGGGCCTCATCCCACGCGTCCGCGCGGGTGAAGCCGCGGGCAAACGTGACATTCGCAAAGGTATCGCGCACCACGTCGAGGGTTTTGACGAGATTCGCGCTGTTGACCATGCTGCTGCCCGCGCCCTGATAGCGGGGCATGTCCGCAAAGTCGCCGATGATTACAAGCCGTGTATCGGGGGAAAGCGGCAGGATATTCTCCTCGTTCTTCAGCAGCACGATGGAGCGCTCCGCTGCCTCGCGGGCAATCCCGTGATTGTGCGGCAGATCCGCCGCCTTTTTCTCCCGCTTGGCCGCCCAGAGGATGACATCCAGCAGCTCGTCCACGCGCTGATTGACAACGGCCTCCTCAATCGCGCCGCTTTGTACGGCCTTGTAGAGCTGGCAGGCGCTGTCGTCCGCCGTGCCGGGCATTTCCAGATTGCTGCCCGCGCGCACGCCCTCGACAAAGTCGTTGCTGCCGCCCCAGTCCGTGACGACCATGCCGTCAAAGCCCCATTCGCCGCGAAGGATGTCGCGCAGCAGGTGGGCGTTTTCGTTGGCGTATGTGCCGTTCACCTCGTTGTAGGAGGTCATGATGGTGCGGGGGCGGCCCTCCCTGACCGCAATCTCAAAATTGGTGAGATACAGCTCCCGCAGCGTGCGCTCGTTCACGACGCTGTTGCTCGCCATGCGGTGCAGCTCCTGGCTGTTCGCCGCGAAGTGCTTCGGGCACGCGGACACGCCCCGGCTCTGGATGCCGCGGATATAGCCCGCCGCCATCTTGCCCGCCAAATACGGGTCCTCGGCAAAATACTCAAAGTTGCGTCCGCACAGAGGGCTGCGCTTCGTATTCAGGCCCGGGCCGAGCACCACATCCACGCCCAGCGCGCAGGCCTCGTCGCCCAGCGCTCCGCCAATTTTCTCCGCCAGCTCCGTATCCCAGCTGTTGGCAACGGTGGAGGCGGACGGGAAGCAGGTCGCCTTTTCGCTTTCGTTCAGCCCCAGATGATCCCCCTCGCCGAGCTGGCGGCGCAGGCCGCTCGGGCCATCGGAGAGGACGATGGAGGGGACGCCCGCGCTCTGTACGGGGCGCGTGCTCCACACGTCCCTGCCGGAGAGCAGGGCGCACTTCTGCGCGAGGGTCATACGGTCGATGATCGCCTGATTTTTCATCTAAATTTCCCCCTGAGCTTTATTCAAAGACCATATTCTGTTGTATAAAGAATAGCACATCTTGTACCCTTTTGACAGGGTATGACCTATTCTGTCAAAATTCCGGCGTAAACTGTCATCAGCATACAAAAAGCCCCTTGCCCTGGCCGTGCGTCAGGCAAAGAGGCGGGTTTGTTGGGGACTCAGACAGCCTTACGCCATCTGCTCCTGGGGCAGAGGAATCAGGACAGTCACCGTAAACCATCCCTTTTCCTGCGTGATGCTCGAATGCCCCTGATACTTCTGTGCGCACAGGTGCACGCTCTTGAGGCCGTAGCCGTGCAGCTTCTTGTTCTCCTTGGTCGTCACGGGCGTGTCCCCGGAGAAGCTGACCGGATGATCGCAGTAGTTGGTGACACGGATGAGCAGAAACGACTCGCGCTTGCCCACGAACACGCGGATCAGCCGGTCCTCAGGGCTGGCTACCGTGCGCTCATACTCAATCGCGTTGTCGAGCGTGTTGCCGAAAATGCTGCATATGTCCATGGCGTCCATAAAGCCCAGCAGCTTGGCGTCCGCATAGCAGGTCATCGTGATGCCTTCGTCCGCGCAGATCAGGCTCTTGCTCGTCAGCAGCACGTCGAGCACGCGGTTGCCCGTGTTCATCCTGGCCTCGTGCGTGCGGATGATCTCCTTCATCTCCCGCAGGCTCTGGCTGCGCTTTTCCGCGCTGCTCTCCGATTCCAGATACGCAATCTGATGCTTCAAATCATGGTAGACGCGGTGCATCGCCTCATTGTTGGCCTCGAACTGCTGATACTGCTCATACTGCCTTTGCAGGATGTTGCCCATCGCATCCAGCTCGTAGCGCAGCAGCATCTCCCTGCGCTGCTCGCTGCTGGCATAGAGCATGATGACGCCGCTCAGATCCACCAGCGTGCGAGCATAGAGCACGCCGTCGCCCAGCGACTCCGAGAACAGGGTGTCCTGAAAGGCAAACTGGATGTTGCTGATGATAAACGCGCCGATGGCGATGCCCACCGCGCTGAACGCCTCCCGCTTGGTGATGCGCACGCCCTCCACATCCACGCACGTGCGCCGCTTCTGCCGGAAGAGATAGACCGCCCCGAAGACCAGCGCATACACCACGGCCATGCAGATATAGGTCTGGCCCATGGTGGATATGGCCCCGTACTTGACGAGGTAATAGTTGATGTTCCATTCAAAGGACGCAGTGAACTCCGCCAGCAGAAAGGCGTGTGCCCAATAGTAGAGCACCGCCGGGCGGTTGGGCCAGCGGTACAGGCAGATCATGCCAAGCATCTGCGCCATCGCCGCCGCCATCACCAGCGCCCAGAGGACGCCCTGCACCCGCTCCTTTTCCATCAGCCAGAACGTCGCCAGCAGCGTGCCCAGAAACAGAAAGGCCACGCTCAGCTTCCGCTTCTTCGCGCTCTGCGCAGTCATCGGGAGGATAAAGGTCATGCAGGCCAGCCACTCGGCAATCGCCGTATGGATGCGCGGGAAATACCCCGTCATGATCTCATTCATAGCTTTCGCTTCCTCCGATGTAGCGGGTCAGCGCCTCCATGAATTTCTTCTGCCGCGGGCGGGAAACCGTCAGCTCGTGCCCGCCGACCACGGCCATGCCCGGCTCCGCGCGAGTCACATGCGCCAGATTGACGAGGTAGCAGTTGTTGCAGCGGAAGAAGCCGAAATCGCTGAGCTGCTTCTCCACGCTGGAAATCGTGCCCCGCAGGTTGATGACGCCCTGCGTCGTCACCACGGAGAGCACATGGCTCTCCACCTCCACATAGTCAATGTCCGCCACGTTCAGGCGAATCATCCCCTTCTGCGTCGGCAGCGAGATGTACTTTTTTGTGCGCTCGGCAAGCAGATGCTCCGCCTGAGCGAGCACCTGCTCCAGCATACGCGCGTTGACCGGCTTGAGCAGAAAATCCAGCGCGTGCACGCCATAGCCCTTGATGGCATAGTGAGCCATATTGGTGACAAAGACGAGCAGCACATCCCTGTCGATTTTGCGGAGCATCTCCGCCATCGTCATGCCGTCCAGCCGGGCCATTTTAATGTCCAGAAGGATCAAATCCCAGCAGGGGCGGTAATCCTCCAGCAGCTCGTCCCCATCGGCAAACGTCTGGATATGGCACGCCTTGCCCTGATCGTCAAAATACTTCCTTGTCAGCGTGAAAATGCGTTCCCTCTCATGAAGATCGTCCTCAACAATCGCAATGCGCATCCTCCGTTCCTCCTGAAAGCCCATTCTTTCCTTTGCTGACAGTATATCATAGGTATTTGTTTCTTGGCAATACAGGTTTGCATCTGTCATCCCGGCGGACAGCGCCTCCTGACGACGCACCGCAAAAAGGGAGCACCCGCATCCGCGGGTGCTCCCTCCATTTGCCCTGCAGTCTGTTTCCGGCTTACTCCTCACCCTGAAGCGCATCGTAGCCGCGCTCGCCCGTGCGGACCTTGACTACATCCGCCACGTCGTAGACGAAGATCTTGCCGTCTCCGATATGGCCGGTGTAGAGCGCCTTGCGCGCCGCCTCGACCACGTCCTCCACCGAGACCTTGGAGACGACGATCTCCAGCTTGATCTTGGGCAGGAGCTGCACGTCCACCGGCACGCCGCGGTAATACTCCGCCGCGCCCTTCTGCACGCCGCAGCCCGCGACGTTCGTCAGCGTCATGCCGGTCACGCCGATGGCGTTCATGGCGTTCTTGAGCGCCTCAAAGCGGCTCTGCTTGCAGATGACGACGACCTTGTGCATCGCTGCCGGGTTCTCGCTCGTCACACGGGTGACGGGCACCGCCGCGGCCGCAGTCTCCGGAGCCGCCGCAGCCTCAGCCTGCGCCTCGCCCGCCGCCGTGCCCAGCACGCTTACGACTGGTGCGAAGTCTGCATAGGCGCTGGTCAGGCCGTGCTCGGGCTTGTCAAGGCCCATGATCTCCTCCGCCGGGGAGACGCGCAGACCGATGGTCTTTTTCAGCAACGTGAAGACGATGAACATCGTCACCGTCACCCACGCGATGACCGCCGCCACGCCAAGCAGCTGGATGAGCAGCATGTGCGCGCCGCCGCCGTAGATCAGGCCCTCCTTCGTGATCTCGTTGCCGGAGTAGTAGGCGAAGATGCCGGTGAGGATGGTGCCCGTCGCGCCGCACAGGCCATGCACGCCGACCGCGCCGACCGGGTCATCCACCTTCACCACCTGGTCGATGAACTCGATGCCGAAGACCACCACGAAGCCCGCGATGATGCCGATGATCGCCGCGCCCGCCGGGGTCACCATGTCGCAGCCCGCCGTGATCGCCACCAGACCGGCCAGAGAGCCGTTGAGCGTCATGGAGACGTCCGGCTTCTTGTAGCGCACCCAGGTGATGCACATCACCGTCACCGTCGCCACGGCAGCAGCGAGGTTGGTGGTGACGAACACGCGGGCCGCCGTCTCCGCCGCGCCGCCCGTCAGCGCGACAGTGGAGCAACCGTTGAAGCCGAACCAGCAGAACCAGAGGATAAACACGCCCAGCGCGCCGAGCGTCAGCGAGTGGCCGGGAATCGCGCGCGCCTTGCCGTCCTTGCCATACTTGCCGATGCGCGGGCCGAGGATGGCCGCGCCGATGAACGCCGCCACACCGCCGACCATGTGCACCGCCGTGGAGCCGGCGAAGTCATGGAAGCCGAGCTGAGCGAGCCAGCCGCCGCCCCAGATCCAGTGGCCGGAGATCGGATAGACCACCGCAGAGATAATCATCGAATAGATGCAGTACGCGGAGAACTTCGTGCGCTCCGCCATGGCGCCGGAGACGATGGTCGCCGCCGTCGCGCAGAACACGGTCTGGAAGATCATCGTCGCCCAGTCGCCGCCCGCGTTGGTGAACAGGTCGAGGCCGCCGATGAGCTTGCCCGTGCCCCCGAACATGATGCCAAAGCCGATGAACCAGAAAATCGGCGTGCCGAGGCTGAAGTCCATCAGGTTTTTCATGATGATATTGCCCGCATTCTTCGCGCGGGTGAAGCCCGTCTCCACCATCGCAAAGCCCGCCTGCATGAAGAACACCAGCGCAGCGCCGAGCAGAATCCAGCCCACGTCAACCGCCTGAGCCAATGCCGTGAAGTCCATTTCCATAGTGAATCCCCCTTTTTCCTTGGTTGTGTATATCAATCCCGCTCCGGCCCATCGGAGCCGACGCAGTTTTGAACAGATTTATTGTCCTTCTTTTTCAATTTTTGACATCTGACGATTCTGTTTCCATCGGATATTTTGTGATAATTCTTCAATTATATATGCAAGAATTTCGCAATCTGTCTGTACAGAATCCGGATACTCCTGTATAATGGTCTTAACCACATCTCCGGCCTGAGCGACCGGGTCGGAGTCCATCGACTGCAAAGGAGGCCACCGCATGAAGAACATCCTGTCCCTAGCGCTCGCCGCCATCCTCTGCCTGCTGTGTGCGACAGTTCTGGCTGAGGAATGCCCGTATTCCCTCGACGAATTCAAGGTGCTCGTGGAGGAGGAGCTCAAGGAGGCCCGCGAGGTCGTGTTCTATCCGCACGCCTTTGAGGGCGACTTCGAGCAGCTCTACGTCAACTTCCACAAGCTCTCCCGCGCCCGCTACGAGAAGGTTGCCCCGGCTGAGGCGCCTGGCATCGTGCTGGGCCACTATGAGCTGTACACCAATCTCAAGAGCCTGCGCGAATCCATGGTGCAGATCGCCGACCCCGCTTCCACCGTGTGGGACATCTGGGAGGACGACATGGCCGTGGAGAATCCCCTGCCCACCGAGGGCTGGGAAATCTCCTATGACAGTGAGGGCTTCCGTCCGTTCCTGAACCCCTACCTGCTGGAGGATCAGTCCGCCGTCAAGGGCAACGTCATCATCATAGCTGGCGGCGGCTCCACCCACCGCAACAACGTGGTGGAGGGCTATCCGGTCGCGGAGTTCTTTAACGAGAACGGCTACAACGCCTATGTGCTTCAGCGCCGCGTCAATCCCTACGCCGCGGAGGATCAGTGGCTCGACCTGGGCCGTGCCATCCGCTACATCCGCTACTATGCCGAGGAGAAGGGCATCGCCAAGACCGACGTCATGATCGCGTGCGGCTTCTCCGCCGGCGGCATGAACATCATGTCCTGCATCGCCAGGCAGTACGGCCATGTGACGCCTGACACGGTATACCCGGACTATGTGTGCGACGAAATCGACGCCCAGAGCGCTGACCTCACCGTCGCCCTGCCGATCTACGGCCTGTTCATCAACGGCCTCGACTTCTCCGCCAACGAGAATCTGCCTGCCGTCTTCGGCGTCATCGGCCACAAGGACGGCCTCTCCGCCATGGTGTTGCCGGGCCTTGCCGACTGCGCGAAGATCTTCCCGGATTTCTCCTTCTACCTCGCCCCTGACGCGCCGCATGGCGTGGGCCTTGGCACCGGCACACGTAACTACGTCAACGCCTTCACCCAGCTCGCACAGTGGCCGCAGATGGCGATCAGCTTCATCGAGAGCCGCATCGGCCTTGCGCCCAAGTCCTACGACCTGAACCAGACCATGCAGAGCTGGTAACATCCTTCCCAAATCGACCCCATCCGAAGCGTCCCTCCGGGGCGCTTCTTTTTGATATTTCCGTCGTTTTCCGGTCGCTTTATACTGTCTTGCACTTAAAAACTCGAATATAAGCGCGAAGCGAAGAAGGGAGTTTGAGGGATGAAATC
>JALFHA010000181.1 GCA_022776785.1 Clostridiales bacterium
GCAGTTTCCAAATCTCCGCCTGCCTGTTTCCCGCGCAGCGGGCGGCAGGCTACGATTCCAAACCTGCTTGAGGGATTTCATCCCTCAAACTCCCTTCTTCGCTTCGCGCTTATATTCGAGCTTTTAAGTGCAAGACAGTATTAAAGCAGAACACCATAGGCTTTGGCAGTGCTCTCGCGGTTTTGCAAGACAGCAAAACAGCGGCAGCCCTTCATGTCCGGCTGCCGCTCTCCTGATCTTCTGTTTTGCCAGTTTCCCCCAGCTGCTCCATGATCGTCTGATACAGGAACGTCGCGCTCTCGGGCCAGCGGCTGCAAAAGCGCTTGGCCTGCTCGCGGGTCGCCGCGGTCAGCGTCATGGAGAAGATCTCCGCGCCGGATTCCAGCGCGCGCAGCGTGACGCTGTAGCCGTTGTCAGTTTCCTCCCAGTCGGCGGGCATTTGCAGCTCGTTCTGGATGCGCCTGCGCCAGCTCGCACCGCTGTTTTGCAGCTTCTCCTGCTGGGAGGCGCGGATGCGCCCGCCGAACAGCTCCAGGCTCTGCCGCCCCTCGGGGGTGAGCACCAGCAGCGTGCCCTCCAGATGGCTCGCCTCGCGCACGAAGCCCGCCTCGCGCAGCGCGCCCAGCGCCAGGAAGAACCGGAATTGGCTTTGCAGCTCGTTCTCCACCACATAGCGGAGAAGCTGCTCCTTCGTGCATCGTCCAAGCCGGCTGAGCGCGTCCAGCAGCACCAGCTTGTCCTCTTCTTCCGTAGCGTGCGCGTCAAACACAGGCGAAACCTCCCTTCGCGGGGCGGCCATGCGGCGGATTATTCCTGCGCCGGCTCGTCCTTGACGATGTATGGCTCAAGAGCCTTGAGCAGATCGTCGCACTCGTCGCTGTAGATGTCCAGCCGGATGGGGCGCGACAGGTCGATCGAGAAGATGCCGAGGATGGATTTTGCATCCACCACATAGCGCCCGGAGCGCAGATCCATGTCATAGGGATAGCGGTTGACAAGGCTGACGAAATTCTTGACGTGATCGGTCATCATCGTCAGACGGACATTGACAGACTTCATGGCGAAGCACCCTTTCCAAACAAAATATGCTCGTTCATCACACTTGCAGGTGTATTATACCCGAAACGCGCGGCGATTGCAAGCGGCCCCTCGCTGTGAATTCTCCATCCGCCAGCCGCCGCTCATGTTTGGCGCGCAGCGGCGAGAGCCTGCGCAGGAAACGTGGCCTGAGGCTCACTCCTGCGGCCCTCCGCCCTCCGCCTCCTCGATCTCGTGCATATACTTGTAGACCGTATAGCGCGATACGCCGAGCTGCTCGGCGACAATCGCCACCGATTTCTGATAGGTGAATGCCCGGCGCTTGTAGAGCATCCTGATGATGCGCATCCGGTCGTTCTTTTTCATATTCTCCGGCTCCTTGCCCACGGCGCTGATGCACTCGCGCAGCAGCTCCTCGAGCTGGCTTCTGGCGTCCTGCATGAGCGTCTGCTGCAAATCGCCGCTGGTGGCGGTCATCTCGCTGAGCATCTGGCTGGCGCGCACCATGTTGGTTACGTCCATGTTGATGCCCAGCGCGAAGTGATAGTCCTCGCCGACGACGTTGAACGTCGAGCTCTTGAGCGTGCGCCCGTCGCGGGAGAGCACGAGCTGGTTGGTGTAGTCCTTGTTCTGATAGACCGTCTCGTCGTAGTCGCCGATATCGCCGAAGATATCCGCCGTTGAGCCGACCTCGCGCCCCGTCACCGAGCCGTTGTAAATGACCAGAATCGGGTGACCGGGCCGGGTCATGTCGTGAATGAGCGTCTCGCAGTTCGGCCCGAACATCACGGCAAGGCCCTTTGCTTCATTTTTCAGGAACGCAAGCATATCCTCCCTGTTCATTCCGAAACCCTCCGTTTTCCTCTTCATTGACCCTTGCGCCCAGCGGCGCCTGTCACACCCTGTTGCCGGCGGGCAGCTCCCTGTCCGCGCAGGCGAACGAAGCCAGCGTCAGCACGATGGCCGCGATCATCATGCACGAGGCCGCCGCGAGCGGAATCTCCAGCGCCCAGTAGGTGGACAGCGACGCCAGCTCAATGAGCGCCGCCGCCGGGAGCAGCCGCGGCAGTCGGCAGGCCAGCGCCACGCTGAGCGCACCCGCCAGATAGAAGTAGCGCTCATGCATCCGCGGCAGCAGGAACACGATCACCAGCACCAGCAGCAGCGCAAGATGCACATAGCCGTCCCCGCTCATCCGTCCCGTGCGGCGCATCCCCGCGCCCACAAGCAGCACACACGCCCCGACAGCCAGCGCCATCGCAAAGTTGCCGTAGGCGTAAACATCCAGCCCCTGCGTGGGCATCAGGCCGAACAGGTTGGCCGCGCCGTAATTGAGGCCCGTGTATAGGCCCGTCTGCGCCGTGTAGATGCCGATGATGCGCATGGGGCTCTTGCCGCCCAGCACGGCCGGGAGCATCACCGCCGCCAGCGTCAGCAGAAACACGCCCGCATCGGCCAGGCGCAGCCTTTTGTCCGCCCAGAGCACGGCGACGATGGGCAGCAGGAACACGGCTTGCAGCTTGAACGCCAGCGACAGCGCGAAGCACACCGCCGACGGCGCACGCCTGCCGTGCAGCGCCAGCGCCAGCCCCCACAGCGCGCAAGCCGCGTACAGGCTGTCACACTGGGCAAACATGCCGCCGTTGAGCACGGCCGTGGGCAGTATCAGCATCGCGCCGAAGGCCGCCATGCCAGGCTTGCCGTTGCGGGCAGCCAGCGCCGCCGCAGCCCCGGCCAGCGCCGCGTCCCCGATGAAGGATACGGCCTTCACTGCGTAGAGTGGCGGCACCGGAAGGCGCGTAATTACAAACAAAATGTACTGATAGAGCACGTTGTACTCGCCAATATCGGCCCTCATGCCGTCGGCAAACGAGCCCGCTGCCAGCCTTTCAAGCCACGAGGCGAGATACACGTCGTAATCCCCGGAGGAGCGCTCCACAAAACTGAGCCGCGCCAGCATCGCCAGCGCGCACAGCGCGCACAGCAGCAGCACCCCGGCGACGCTCTCCTCCCGCTTACGCGCAATGCGCATTCCAAAGAGCAGCATCGCCGCCAGCGGCAGCGTCAGCACGGCCACGCCCGCGGCGCGCAGCGGCAGTGCGGCATCCGCCAGCTGCGTCAGCATCCGCGTCATCATCAGCAGGAAGAAGGCCGCCGCCGTCAGCACAGCCAGCGCCATGCGCACGCCCTTTCCCGCAGGGGCGCAGAGCCAGCCCCGCAGCCGGTCATCCAGCCGGTCAAGCCGCGCGCTCATTGCGCCGCCTCCGCCTGCGCAGGCTCCTCACCCTTTTGCGCACCTCCGAGCTCGCGCTGCAGCGACAGCGCCACGGCCATCGCCGCCGCAATCGCCAGCAGGCTCAGCGCCGTCATCGGCAGCACCTGAGCGCCGAAGATCGCCTGCATATAGCAGCACAGCGAGACGGTCTCCAGCACCAGCGCCGCGGCCAGCTCCTCCCGGCTGCGCGCCAGCGCAAAGCCGAGCGCCCCCGCCAGATAGAGGCAGCGCGCGTTCATCTGCGGCAGGATCAGCGGAAGGCCCGCCGCCAGCAGCCACGCGCCCAGCAGCAGCGCACGCTCGGAGAGAGGCCCCTTTGCCCGCAGCATCGCCAGCACAACCAGCAGCGCGCAGGCGATGCCGAAATACAGACCCATGCCGCTGAATTCACGCACCGAGGCGATGCTCATCAGCCCGTACACGCCGGGCGCGTTGTCCGCCAGACCGATGCTCTCGCTTGCCAGCTCAAGCTGCGATGCGTAGCGGCCGAGGATCGAGGCGAGGCTCTGCCCGTCCAGCAGCATCGGCACATGCACCGCAAAGAACGCCGCGGCGGCCGCCAGCAGATGGCGCAGCGACACGCGTCCCTCCAGCAGCAGCACCAGCAGAATCGGGAAGATGAACGCGCTCTGCAGCTTGGTCGCCAGCGCGACGCCCAGCAGCAGGCAACCCGCTATCGGGCGGCGCTCCAGCGTGAGAACCAATCCCCAGAGCGTCAGCGCGGCGAACATCGCGTCACACTGCGCCCAGCAGCCCGCGTTCAGCAGCATCGTCGGCGCGAGCACGCAGGCAAACATGCCCATCAGCGCGCGCACGGGACCCGCTCCGCCGCGCTGCGCCAACCGCAGCGCCGCGCAGGCGAGCGCGCACTGACACACCAGATCAAACAGCTTGAGGGCGTAGAGCGCCGGGAAGCTCTCCAGCCGGGAAAGCAGCGCGCAGACGATCAGGTAGCCGCCCGACCATGCGCCCTCCTCCCAGGCCATCGCCGTCGTCAGGTCATAGTTCCACATGCTCTCCAGCATCGGCGCGAGCACCTTCGTGTAGCGCCCGGGCTTGATGTCCAGCATAGCCAGATGCGCGCCAACGGCCAGCATCGCCAGCAGCGCAGCCAGCAGCAGCACGACCACCGGGCTGTTCGTCCCATGAACCGGCCTGCAGGCGGCCAGCAGCAGCATCGCCACACACAGCGCAGCGCACAGCGCAATCATCGTCGCGCCCTGCATCGCGCCGCACAGCACCCGGGCGCAGACGAAGAATCCCGCACACAGCACAGCCATCAGGATGGCCGTCATGCGCCCGTCCGGCGTCGTCATCATCGCCATGCGGAAGGGGTCAAAGCCCCGAAGCCTTTCCTTCATCACGCCTTCACCTCCGTGCGCAGGCTCTCAGCGCCCCGCGCGCCGCCCAGCGCGCGCCACAGCGCGCAGGCGGTCAGCACCACGCCCAGCCCCTGAAACAGCGCCGCCCAGCGCGTGCTCATCACCGCGTCGCCCGGCAAGCCCGCCGTATAGCAGATATACGACGCCAGCCCAAAGAGCAGCGGCAGCACCGCAAGCCTCGGCTCAAACGCCGCCACCGCCAGAGAGAGCACATCCGCGCCGAACGTATAGCGCTCGTGCATCTTCGGCAGGAAGAACGGCACGCCGGAGGCGACCAGCAGCGTAAAGAGCAGCGTGCTGCGCGCGTCGAGCGCCTCCCTGCGCCAGCAGACCAGCAGGCAGCAGGCCGCCAGCATAGCCAGCCCCATGCACATCGCCATGCCGCTGAACATGCTATACAGCATTTCGCTGTCC
>JALFHA010000187.1 GCA_022776785.1 Clostridiales bacterium
CAGATGGCCTCCACGCAGCTGGCTGCGCAGATTCGTATGGTGCCGGAGAGCGACGCGCTGACCTGCGAGAAGCTGCAAACCGCGCTGGAGGTGACCATCCCGCTCTGGAAGAGCCAGATGGCCGCGGCGCTGGGGCTGGCGCGCGCCACCGATTCGATGGCCGCACAGCGGCGCATCAGCGAGGAGGCGGCGCGCGGTATCCGCAGCGGCGCGAGGGAGACGCAGGCGCAGACGAGGGCGTTTGCCGCGGAGGCGGCCTCGGGCGACCCGAAGCGGGCGCAGGAGACCGCCGAGGAGCTGCTGCGCGAGCTTTCGCAGATTGAGGAATCGCTCGAGCGTCAGCAGCAGGCGCGCCGGCAGACCGGCGCGTAAGCGCGAAGCGATACCTGACGGTGAATCTGTGACAGCTCAGTTTGAATTGAGGGCAGAATCAGATGCAGAATGATATAGGGATGAGAAGGGAGACGATGGCTTTGAGCGCAGCTACGGCACAGCGCGCGCCTGAGCAGAAGCGGCAGGATGCGCAGCAGGCGTCCCGTCCCGCCGGGACGGGCGGGCAGAAGCAAAACGCACAGAAGGACGAGGGAATGAAGGGAAGGCTGGCGCGCCTGCCGTTTGGCGCGGGCATTGCGGCGCTGGTGCTGCTGTGCGTGCTGGCGCTCCCGGTGGGCAATTTCCGCGCGCTGCAGGGCGCGACGCCGAAGGCGTTCCTCCGGCAGGGCGACGTGGCCTCTATCGTCGAGGACAGAATCGACGCGGCGGAGAACGTCAAGACGGTGGCCTCCCGCGCGTCCATCGACGACGCGCTGCTGCGCGACGTGGACGACGCCGTCGCAGCGCTGAAGAGCGCGAAAACCGCGCGCGACGTCAGCCGGGCCGACCAGAGCCTGACGATGGCCGTCGCGGAGCTGATTGACCGGGCGGACAGCGCGCTGACCGGGGAAAACGGCGCGATGCTCTCCCGCGCGGCGGATAATTTTGCGGAGCAGGGCAGCTTCCTGCGGCAGGAGGCCCGCGAGTACAACAAGCAGGCCGAAAAGGCGGAGAAGCTCTACGAGAGCCTGCCGACCAAATTCCTGCTCAGGCAGCCCGATGTGTACGAGGGAATCTGACAACTGAACAACATCTGAACAGGGGGAAGAACATGAAAAAGGCGCTATCGCTGATCGTGACAGTCGTGCTCGTGCTGGTGCTCGGAGGAACGGCGCTGGCCTCTGTGCCCGCCAAGCCGGACACGTTCGCCTATGCCTACGACTTTGACGGCTCTGTGCTCTCCGAGAGCGACAGGCAGGCCATCGCCGAGACCGGCGCTGCGCTCGAGAGCGCGACCGGGATACAGGCTGTCGCCGTCGTCGTGGATTTCCTCGACGGCATGGACGCGGCGGATTACGCGACCGACATCATCAACACATGGGGCATCGGCGCGAAGGGCGAGGACAACGGCGTGGTCGTGCTGCTGGCCCGCGGCGACCGCGTGGTGCAGATTGGCACGGGCAAGGGCCTTGACCGCACGCTCACCGGAAGCAAATGCGGCGAGCTGATCGACGACAACATCGACTACTTTGCCAAGAACAATTTTTCCAAGGGGATGCGCGCGCTCTATGAGGACGTGTGCGCCTACCTGGCCAAGCAAAAGGGCAAGACGCTTTCCGCTGGCGCGTCGGCCTCCTCGTCGGGCGCCCGTGCGCAGAGCAGCGCCGGAGGGAGCGGCAGCGAAGGGGGAGCAGGCTTGTTTGACGTCATTCTGGGTCTGATCTTTGCGTACATCATCGTCAGCGTGGTGGTGAACGCCTTCTCGCGCGGGGGCAACGGCTGCATGAAGTGGCTGTTCCTCGGCTGGCTGTTCGACAGGCACGACCGCAGGCCGCCCCGCGGCCCGCGCGGCCCGCGCCCGCCGCACAATCCTCCGCCCCCTCCGCGCAGCCCGCGCCCGCCCCGTCCACCGATGGGCGGCGGCTTCGGCGGCGGCGGCTCCCGCGGCGGCGGCAGCGGACGCGGCTTTGGCGGCGGCAGCTTCGGTGGCGGCGGCTTTAGCGGCGGCGGCTTTGGCGGCGGCAGCTCCCGCGGCGGCGGCGGCGGACGCAGCTTCTGAGCGCCAATCCATGGCGTCAATCCGGGGCGGACGGGGCTTTCCCGCCCGCCCCTTTGGTGTTTTTTGCATAGGCGTGCGGCGCGCTTGCGCAGAGCGCGCCTTTGCGGTATAATCGGGAGGAACATGTCGGTTTTTTTGCAAACGACCGGATGAAAGCGTACGCTTCATTCGTTAATTCATCAGAGGCAGGGAGTGAAGCAGGTGGAAGCGGCCCAGCAGACGGCGGACAGCCGCGAGCAGTTTGAACGGCTCTACGCGCTGTACGCGGACGACGTGCTGCGCATGGCGTATTTTTATCTGGCGGACAGGCATAAGGCCGAGGATGTCTGCCAGGATGTGTTTGTCAAGCTCCTCACGCGGGGAGAGAATATCGAGCCGGGCAAGGAGAAGGCGTGGCTGCTGCGCGTCACCGTCAACTGCTGCCGGGATCTGTGGCGCGGCGCGTGGCTCAAACGCGTGGTGCTCGGCGCGCCCGCGCTGGAGATCATCCCCTCGCAGGAGGAAACCGTCGAGGAGCGCGAGGAAAAGGCTGAGCTGATGCGCGCCATCCAGCGCCTGCCCGCCGTGTTCCGCGAGACGATCCTGCTGCACTACTATCAGGGGCTGGGCATATCGGAAATCGCGCAGATGCTCCATCTGCCCGAGGGAACGATTTCCAGCCGCCTTTCGCGGGGAAGGAAAAAACTTGAGGCCATTTTGAAGGAGGAAGCCAGCGGTGAATGACATGAAGGCGCTTGAACGGCTCGCGCCCATCGCCGATGAAATGCTGTCCGGGCTGCACGCGGACGACGGAATGAAGCGGCGCATCCGGGAGGCGGCGGCGCAGGGAAGGACGGCGCGCAGGCCCGCAAGGCTCGTGCCAGCGCTGTGCTGTGCCGCGCTGGCGGTTGCCTGTGTGGGAATCGTCGGGGTTTCACGGATGGATGCGGCGGACGCCGCGCCGCGCACGATGCAGATTAAGTCCATCGCCGCGGGTGGCGAGACGCCCCTGCCCGCCGTGAGCGTGGCCGACCTGAGCAGCGGCGCGAAGGTGCGCGCGGCCGCGCCTCAGGCGCAGTCGCTCTTTGCCACAGCCTCGGGCGATATTCCGATGGTCTCCGTGGACGGCGCGGTCTACCGCCTGCTGACCTCGCCCAGGGATATGGGCGCGTCGCTGCTGGGCGAGGCCGTGGGCACGGTGTCCGTCGCGACGAGCGAGCCGTCGCTCAGCTCGCAGGAGGAGCTGCGCGCGGGCGTCTCCAACGTCGCGGCCGAGGAAACGACGGTGTATGCCGTCAAGGGTCTGCCCGCGTCTACCGCCGTCGCTGCGGAGGTGGACGGCGGGATGCGCCTGTTCCAGCGGGTGAGCTACGCGGGCAAGGGCCCCGGCTCCCAGTCGCTGGAGGATACGTTCTCCGTGCGCGGCAGGGTGAAGTCCGTCACGCTCTCCGGCGTGGGCGAGCTGACCGGCGACGCGGCCAATGACGTTATTGGCGTCCTGCTCGACCACGCGTCGCTGACCGCCGCCGACCAGACCGCCACCCGACAGACGCTGACGGTGACGCTCGACAGCGGCCTGCGGCTTCAGCTCGGCGTGTCCGGCGATACGCTCTGCGGCTGCGGCGGCTGGAGCTGTCCGGAATTCTTTGAGGCATTTGAGGCCGCGCTTTAATAAAGCTTGAGCATAAGCGCGAAGCGAAGAAGGGAGTCCGAGGGACAATGTCCCTCGGGCAGGTTTGGGACCGAAGCCTGCCGCCGCCAGTGGCGGATAAAGGCAGACGGAGCGTTTGGAAACGGAAAGGAGCGTTTACGCGACTATTCCGTTTCCCGGGTCGGCAGCCCAACGTACCTTATTGCGAAGCAATTCCGTAAAAGTAGTCAGGGAGCGAAGCGTTACCTGACGGGGAATCTGTGACAGCTCGATTTGAATTGAGAATGGTATTAGATGCAGAATGGTATAAACCGATCAAGGCAGCCCGTCTCCCTTTCGCCGCGCTGGCGCAGGGGAGGCGGGCTGCGCTGCGCTGTGCAAAGCGGCGGTGCTGCCAATTGGGTAGGGAACTTGACATTCTTTCGCTGAAGCCCTTGAAAAAAGCACGGGAAAGTGCTATTCTCTTTATATTGTGAAACACGCCCGGGCATCCCGGGAGCAGTATGGATGGAAACGGAGCGAAGGCCATGGATAACATCGACCGCAAAATACTGACGATTCTCCAGCAGAACGCAAGAACCCCGCTCAAGGTCATCGCCGAGCATGTGTTCCTGTCCTCCCCCGCGGTCAGCGCGCGCATCGAGCGGCTGGAAACCGCCGGGTATATCACGGGCTATCAGGCGCAGCTCTCCGGCATGGCGATGGGCTACCAGATCAAGGCGTTCATCAATCTGGAGGTCGAGCCGAGCCAGAAGCCCGAGT
Source organism: Clostridiales bacterium (assembly GCA_022776785.1). Classification (GTDB taxonomy): domain Bacteria; phylum Bacillota; class Clostridia; order Christensenellales; family Aristaeellaceae; genus Ventricola. Next base: position 4,485 of record JALFHA010000187.1, read on the forward strand.
TCTATCCCTATATCGAGAGCGTGCCCAACGTGATGGAGTGCAACTGCGTGACGGGCGATTACTCCATGCTCATCGAGGTGTGCTTCCACACGACGCAGGAGCTCGACCAGTTCATCAACCAGCTCCACCGCTTCGGGCGCACGCGCACGCAGATCGTCTTCTCCACGCCCGTGGAGCATAGGGGCATTCCCGCGATGGAAAAGGAAGACGAGGCATAAGCACATCGGCAAACGGAAAGCGGGGCGGCTGTACCGTCCCGCTGTTTATTCGCTTACGCAGCGCGCATGAGCCCGGTCAGCCCACCCCGTCGATGGCGAGCTTCGCCGCGCCGTAGATGCCAGCGTCGTTGCCGAGCGTCGCCAGCACGATGTCGGCTCTCGTATCGGTCAGCGTGGCCTCCGCGTCGTAGCGGCGCTTGAGCACGTCGATGAGGAACAGACCGGCCCTGGAGACGCCGCCGCCGATGATGAACAGCTCCGGGTCGATGACGCAGGTGAGCATCGAGAGGCTGCGCGCCAAGAAGCCCATGCACAGCTCGACGGCCTTGAGCGCGACGGCGTCGCCTGCCTTGGCTGCGTCGAACACGTCCCGCGCGGTGATCGCTTCGAGCGCGCGCAGCGTGGAGGGCGTATCGTCCGCCGCGAGCAGCCGGGCAGCGTGGCGCGCGATGCCCGTCGCCGAGGCCGTCTGGTCGAGGCAGCCGTAGTGGCCGCAATTGCAGGGCAGGGGCTCGTCGGGATTGGCGAGCGTGTGGCCGACCTCGCCGCCCAGGCCGTGTGCGCCGTAGACGATTTTGCCGTCGAGGATGATGCCGCTGCCCACGCCCGTGCCCAGCGTCACCAAAACAAGGCTGTGCGCCTTCTGGCCGCTGCCCTGCCAGTATTCGCCCATCGCGGCGACGTTCGCGTCGTTGCCGGCAAAGACGGGCACGCCGTGCAGCAGTGCGGAGAGCTCGCGCGCGGGGTTGAAGTGGCTCCAGTTCAGGTTCACGCAGCGGCTGACCGTGCCGTTGCGCAGCACGGGGCCGGGCACGCCCACGCCGACTCCCGCCACGCGGCGCAAATCGCCCGCCACATAGCGCGTGACTTCCGCAGAGACGGCGGGGAGAATGTGCGAGCCCTGCCCGCTCGAGTCGGTGGGAATCTCCCACTTGTCAAGCAGCGTGCCATTCTCGGTGAAAGCGCCCAGCTTGGTCGTGGTGCCGCCGATGTCGATGCCAAAGTACAAGGTATCCATGCCATGCTCCTTTCGTACAGGGGAGACCGCCGCCAGACGCACGGCAGCGGCCTTTGCAAACATAACGGTTAAGAGCATTATATCAGCACTGCGGGCGGATTGCAATGCCGCGCGCGGGGAAAGCGGGGGACGATCATGCCTCAGTGGACACGGGAGCAGCTTGACGCCATCACGGACAGGGGGCACAGCCTCATCGTCTGCGCGGCGGCGGGCTCCGGCAAGACGGCCGTGCTGGTGGAGCGCATCGTGCGGCTGGTCATCGAGGGCTGTCCGGTGGAGGACATGCTGGTGGTGACCTTCACCAACGCGGCGGCGGGCGAGATGCGCCTGCGCATCGGCGAGGCGCTCTCCCGTGCGGCGCGCGAAAACCCCGCGCTCGGCGAGCAGGTGTTTGCGCTTTCACGGGCGAGCATCTCCACGCTGCACAGGTTTTGCGGCAATCTGCTGCGCGAGAACTTTCAGGCGCTGGGGCTCGACCCGGCGTTCCGCATCGGCGACGAGCAGGAATGCGGTGTGATGAGCAGGCAGGCGATGGAGGACGCGCTGTACAGCTGCTATGAGGTGGGCAGCGCCGATTTCCTCGCGGCGGATGCCTGCTATACGCAGGAGGAGCTGACCGAGCTGGCGCGCGGCCTGTATGTCTTCATGATGACGCGGCCCGATCCGTGGGCGTGGCTGGACGGCGCCGTCGCGGCCTGCGGCGCGGATGCGGATGCGCTGGGCGAAAGCGAGGCGGCAGCCGTGCTGACGCTCGACGCGGCAGCGGCGCTGTCGCGGCTGCTTAAGCAGGCGCAAGAGACGCTGGCCCTGTGCCGGGGCGAGGATGGCCCGCTGTACTATGCGGATGCCTGCGCGCAGGATGTCTCGCTGCTTGACAGCCTGCGGGATGCGGCGGGACGCGGCTATGCGCCGCTGCGCGCTGCGCTGGAGGATGCGCAATTTGCAGCGCTCGGGCGCAAGAAGAAGGGCGATATGGGCGACGCGGTGATTGCCGAGACGGTCAAGGCGCGGCGGGATGTGCTCAAGAAGGCGGTGCGCGAGCTGGCGGAGCGCTTTGCGCCCTCGCTCGAGGAGGCTGCGCAGGATCTTCAGATGACGCGCGCGCCGCTGGCCGGGCTGGCGGAGCTGGTGCGCACCTACGATGCGCTCTACCGCGCGGCGAAGCGGCGGCGCGGCGTGATGGATTTTGACGATCTGGAGCATGGCGCGCTGGAGGCGCTCTCGCATCCGGAGGTGCGCGAGGCGCTGCGCGCGCGCTACCGCTATGTGTTTGTGGATGAGGTTCAGGATTCCAGCGCCATTCAGGAGGCGATACTCGGCTGCTTTGCCCCGGAGAACGGGCAGTTCCTCGTGGGCGATGTGAAGCAGAGCATCTACCGGTTCCGTCAGGCGGAGCCGGGGTTGTTCCTGGAAAAGGCGGCGCGCTTTGACCGGGAGGATGAGCCGATGCTGCGGCGCATCGACCTTCAGCGGAACTTCCGTTCGCGCGCGAATGTGCTCGCGGGCGTGAACGCCGTGTTTTCCCGCATCATGAAGCGGGAGGCGACGGAGATCGAATACGATGAGCGGGAGATGCTCATCCCAGGCCTGCCCGTGCGCGAGGGCGACCCGCCGCTGGAGCTGCACCTGCTCTACCGGGACGGCGGCGCGGACGGGGACGGCGCGCAGGAGACGGACGCACAGGACGAGCCGGGCGACGCGCGCGAGCTGGCAGCCGTCGAGCGGGAGGCGAAGGTCGCGGCGCAGCGCATCCGCGCGCTGGTGGGCACGCCGTTTTACGATGCGAAGCTCGGCGAGGAGCGGCCGCTCGCCTATCGGGACATGGCGGTGCTGCTGCGCGTGGCGCGGGGTAGCGCGGCGCTGGCGGCCGAGGTGCTGGCGCAGGAGGGCATCCCCGTGTTCTGCGACGCGGGCGAGGGCTACTTCGACATGCCCGAGATCCGCGCGATGATGGCGCTGCTGGCGGCGATAGACAACGGCGCGCAGGATGAAGCGCTGCTCGCCGCGCTGCGCGGCCCGGCGCTCGGATTGACGGATGGGGAGCTGGCGCAGATTCGCATGGCGACGCCGGACGTGCGCGTGCCCTATCACGAGGCGGTGCGCCGCTACCGGCAGACGCAGGATGACGCGCTGGCCGCGCGGCTGAACGCGTTCGAGGAGCGGCTTGCGCGCTGGCGGCTGTGCGCGCGCCATCAGGGCGTGGACAGGCTCGTGGAGCGCATTTGCGCGGAGACGGGTTTTGCGGCGCAGGCGGGCGCGCTGCCCGGCGGCGCTGCGCGGCAGGCGAACCTGCACCTGCTCGCCTCGCGCGCGCGGACGTTTGTGCGCACGCAGGGCGGCTCGCTGCATGCCTTTTTGGCCTATGCGGCGCGGCTGCGTGCGGGCGGCGACGCCATGAGCGCCAGCGCCATAGGCGAGAGCGAGGACGTGGTGCGCATCATGACGACGCACAAGAGCAAGGGTCTCGAATTCCCCGTGGTGATCGTGCTGGGCATGGGCAGAAGGCTTGGCGGGCAGAGCGCTCGCGCGCGGCTGCTGCTACACGCACGGCTGGGGGCGGCCCTGCCCTGCGTGGATGTAGAGCTGGGCAGTGAGAGAGAGACGCTGCTGCGCCGCGCCATCCGGATTCAGACGGAGCGGGAGCAGCTCGCCGAGGAGGTGCGCATCCTGTATGTGGCGATGACGCGCGCGCGGGAGCGGCTCATTCTCATCGGCGATGTGGGGCGCGATGCGCCGCCGGACGCGTGGCGCGCAGACATGGATGCGAGCAGTCTGCTCGCCATGCGCACGGAGCTGGACATGGTGGCGCCGGTGCTGGCGCAGGCGGGCGCGGCGCTGACCATCGCCGGGGAGGAGGTGCGCGCTGACGATTCTGTGTGGCGCGTGTTTGCCCATCACGCGGCGGGCGCGCAGGGGGAGCGCAGGCGCACGGACGAGCGCGTGGCGGCGCTGCTCTCCGAGTTGGAAAACGCGCCTGCGCAGGACGATGAGCTTGCCCGCCTGCTGGCGTTCCGCCCGGAGCAGGGGGCGAGGGCTGTGCGCAAGACGAGCGTCAGCGCCATGCTGCGCGACGAAAAGCGCGCCCGCGAGGAGGCTGCTGCCCGCTCTGCGGGCGAGGACGGCGCGCCTCCTGCGGCGGGAGAGCGCACGGAGCTCGTGCGCCTGCCGCGCTTCATGCAGGAGCAGCGCATGACCGGCGCACAGATTGGCACGGCGTTCCACCGCGTCATGCGGATGCTCGACCTGGACGCGCTGTGTGCGAGCGGCGATCTGGCGGGCGAAACGGCGCGCCAGCTTGCGCAGATGGCGGAGTGCGGCGTGCTGACGGCGGCGGAGGCGAAGGCCATTCCCGCGCGCATGGTGACGGCGCTGCTCTCCTCGCCGCTGGGCGTGCGGATGCTTGCCAGCGATGTGCTGCACAGAGAGTGGGCCTTCACCTATGACCGCACGGCGGAGGACGGCACGCGCCAGCTCGTGCAGGGCATGATCGACTGCTGCTTTGTCGAGCGCGGCGCGTGGGTGCTCGTCGATTACAAAACCGATTCCCCCGGCGATGTGCCCGGCGCACTTGCGCGGCACAGGCCGCAGCTCGCGCTCTACGCCGAGGCGCTGGAGGCGATTACCGGGATGCCCGTGCGCGAGCAGGTGCTCTATCTGGTGCGCGCGGGGGCGGGCTATCCGGTGTAAACCCGCCCTCATGTGAAAAGCCGCTTGCATAAGCGCGAAGCGAAGAAGGGGTTTGGGATCGAAGCCTGCCGCCGCCTGTGGCGGATGAAGGCAGGTGGAGCGTCTTAAAACGGAAAGGAGCGTTTACGCGACTATTCCGTTTCCCGGGTCGGCAGCCCAACGGTCCTTATTGCGAAGCAATTCCGCAAAAGCAGTCAGGGAGCGAAGCGTCACCTGACGGGGAGATTGGCAATGCGAGGGTATAGGCGCATAGCAGCGTAAAATGCTTGCAAACTTCGCTCATTCGCCTTGACAAACGGGCAAAATGGGGGTATTGTAAACATGGCCTTTTCCGCTGGAGAAGGCGGCACGAAACCAATGAACACACCGTCGCTTTGGAGGTGAAAGACGTGGACGTTCCCAGTAGTCTGGCGGGCAAACCCCGAGAACGGCAGGCGCACATGGCGCCGGAGGCTGCGTCTTTTCTCCTGAGCCGGGCGCGCTCCCCGAGGGCGGCCTGAGCGGTTTGTGCTTTTCGGCCGGAGGGCTGTCCTTCCCCGCAGGGGGAGGGGGGAAGCTGTGCCGTGCCGGGCATGGAATTATAGAGAAAGGTGCGCGCAGCCCTGCTTCTGCGCGCTTTTTTGCGCCGTTTTTGGGAGAACCTGATTTTCAAGACTGCATGATGCGCTAAACGCACAACGATTGAAAAGACAGGAGGAGATTTCCCATGGAAGAAGAAATCCGCAAGGAGTTTCTCGAGCTGCTGCGCCTGATGGACGAGGGCAAGCTCCAGGAATTCAAGCAGAAGGCGAAGGATACGCCCCCGGTGGACATCGCCGAGGGGCTGGAGGAGATCGAGGATTCCGGGCGCGTGCTCAAGCTGTTCCGTATGCTGCCCAAGGATATTTCCTCGGACGTGTTCGCATACATGACCAGCGAGCAGCAGCAGCTCATCGCCGAGAGCGCGACCAACGCCGAGCTGACCGCGCTGGTTGACGACATGTTCCTCGACGATACGGTGGACTTCCTCGAGGAGATGCCCGCCAACGTCGTCAAGAAGGTGCTCCAGAACGCCGACGAGAACACCCGCAAGCTCATCAACCAGTTCCTCAACTATCCGGAAAACAGCGCCGGCAGCCTGATGACCATCGAGTATGTCGATCTGCACGACTACTTCACCGTGCGCAAGGCGATGGACTACATCCGCCGCACCGGCATCGACAAGGAGACCGTCTACACCTGCTACGTCATCGACGAGCAGCGCAGGCTGGTGGGTCAGGTGTCGCTGCGCAAGCTGATTATCGCACCGGAAAACGCCTATATCCGCGACATCATGGACACCAACATCGTCTGCGCCATGACGACGGACGATCAGGAGGCCGTCGCCGACGACTTCCGCCGCTACGACCTGACCTCCATCGCCGTGTGCGACAAGGAGAACCGGCTCGTCGGCATCATCACCATCGACGATATCGTGGACGTCATCCAGGATGAGAACACCGAGGACATCAAGAAGATGGCCGCCATCATCCCCAGCGACGAGCAGTACATGAAGACCAGCGTCCTGAGCCTTGTGGCCCACCGCCTGCCGTGGCTCCTGCTGCTGATGATCTCCGCGACCTTTACCTCCACCATCATCACCCACTTTGAAACGCTGCTCTCCGGCGCTGTCGTGCTCACCGCGTTTATCCCGATGCTCATGGACAGCGCCGGCAACTCCGGCAGCCAGACCTCCGTCACCGTCATCCGCAATATGGCGCTGGGCGAGGTCGAGACGCGCGACTGGCTGCGCGTGCTCTTCAAGGAGGTGCGCGTGGCGCTTGTCTCCGGCACGGCGCTGGCTGTTGTCAACTTCCTGAGGATGCTGATTTTCACCAAGGTCGGCGTGATGATCTCCGCGACCGTCTCCGTTACGCTGCTGTGCACCGTCGTTATCGCCATGATCGTGGGCTGCCTGCTGCCGATGGGCGCCAAGCGGCTCGGCTTTGACCCGGCTGTCATGGCTAGCCCGATGATTACCACCATCGTGGACGCCTGCTCGCTGGTGATCTACTTCATGATCGCTACGGCGGTGCTGGGGCTGTGATAGGCGCGGACGGAAAACCTGATTTTCCAAAGCGTGCAGGGCTCTGTGCGGACAAATCCCGCGCAGGGCTCTTTTATTCTTGAAAACGGCGAAAAACCACGATATAATAAACGGCGTAGAGCGGGCTGGACCTGCATCACAAGCAACTGCACAGTCCGCTCAACCGCAGCGGGCAAAGGAGAGCATGTCATGGAATATACGACGCTGGGAAGCACCGGCCTGCGCATCTCGCGCATGGGCTTTGGCGGCATCCCGATTCAGAAGGTGGACGCAAAGGCGACCCGCGCGCTGATGGAGCGGCTGTGCGCGCTGGGCGTGAACTATATCGACACCGCGCGCGGCTACACGGTCAGCGAGCAGTACCTCGGCGAGGCGCTCGAGGGGCTGCGCGACCGCTTCGTGGTGGCTACCAAGTCGATGGCCCGCACGCGCGAGGCGATGGCGCGCGACATCGGCATCAGCCTTCGCAATCTGCGCACGGATTATATCGACCTGTATCAGGTGCACAACCCGTCGCTTGACGAGCTCAAGGCCGTCTGTGCGCCGGGCGGCGCGCTGGAGGCGCTCATGCAGGCCAAGGCGGAGGGCAGGGTTCGCCACCTCGGCGTGACCGCGCACACAGCCGCAGTGTTTGAATACGCGCTGTCGCTTGACTGGGTGGAGACGGTCATGTTTCCCTACAACATCGTGGAGACGCAGGGCGAGGCGCTCATCCATCGCTGCGCGCAGCAGGGCGTGGGCTTCATCTGCATGAAGCCGCTGGCCGGCGGCGCACTGGAGGACGCCCATCTGGCGCTGCGCTTCATCGCGCAGAACAGGGACGTCTCCGTCGTCATCCCCGGCATGTACGACGTGCGCGAGGTGGATGAAAACATCGCCGCCGTTTCGGACGTATCCCCGCTCA
>JALFHA010000188.1 GCA_022776785.1 Clostridiales bacterium
CTACAGCCCGCTGATGATTAAGGACTGCCTCGACGTGGCGCTGGCCGTCGTCGGCGGCGAGACCGTGGACGCCGTGAAGGTGATCCCGTCCCAGATCGTGGACGCCTCCAACGTGGACGAGTACCTCGATCCTGCGAACACCGTCTACTAATCGCTTAGCAAAGTCAGGAAAAGGGCTGTGGCGCTGCCATAGCCCTTTTCCGCAGATTACGGGAAGTGACCCTGAATCCCCGCCGACACGGCGGCAGAGAACGGATGTGAACGCATGAACCTTTCCATGAAGAAAATTGTCAAGTCCTTCGGGGCGAACGACGTGCTCAAATCCGTCGATTTTTCGCTCGGGGAGGGTGAAATCTGCGCGTTGCTGGGCGAGAACGGCGCCGGTAAATCGACGCTGATGAATATCCTCGGCGGCGTGCTCCAGCCCGACAGCGGCACGATCGAGCTGGGCGGCAGGCCTGTGAGCTTTGCCGGCCCCGCGCAGTCGCTGGGCGCGGGCATCGCCTTTATCCACCAGGAACTGAACCTGATCAACGACCTGCCGGTCTACGAAAACATGTTTATCGGCCGCGAGCTCAAAAAGAAGAGCGGCTTTCTCGATCATGCGGCCATGTATAAGAGGACGAAGGAGCTCTTTGAGAGGATGGGGCTTGACATCGACCCCGGCGCGATGGTCTCCACGCTGGATGCCTCCTTCAAGCAGATTGTCGAAATTGCACGCGCGCTGATGATGAACGCCTCCATCATCATCATGGACGAGCCGACCACCTCGCTGACCGACCCGGAAATCGAGCGCGTTTTTGATATGCTGCGGACGCTCCGCAGGCAGCGGGTGGGTGTGGTGTTCATCTCCCACAAGCTGCGCGAGGTCATGGAGATCTGCGACCGGTACACCGTCCTGCGCGACGGCGTGATGGTGGCTTCCGGCGCCGTGAAGGACACGAACACCGCCGAGCTGGCGCGGCACATGGTCGGCCACGAGGTCACCTCCCGGCGGCGCGAGAGCCGCGGCAGGCTCGGCGCAGAGGTGCTGCGGCTTGAAAAGCTGACGCAGGAGCCGCATTTCCGCAATGTGAGCCTGAGCGTGCGCGCGGGCGAGGTGCTGGGCGTGACCGGCCTGCTGGGCGACGGGCGCAGCGAGCTCTTCCGCACGGTGTTCGGCGCGCAGGGACGCTACGAGGGGCAAATCTACCTGCACGGGAACGCCGGGACGATGCACTCCACGCAGCAGGCGCTGTCCCTTGGCATCGGCTACCTGCCGCGCAACCGCAAGGAGAACGGTATCATCAAGGACATGGACATCCTTGAAAACGGCTCCATCGTCACGCTGCCGCGGCTGACGCGCTTCGGCCTCATCGACAGAAGGCGGCAGATGGCGGAATTTGGCCGGCAGAAGGAGAGCCTTCGCATCAAGATGGGCCGGGAGACCGACCCGATCTCCAGCCTGTCCGGCGGCAACCAGCAGAAGGTCGTGCTGGCCAAGTGGCTCAGCGCCAATCCCTCGCTGCTGATTCTGGATAACCCGACGCAGGGCGTGGACGTGGGCGCCAAGGAGGAAATCTACGAGATCATCCAGCGCCTCGCCGACGGCGGCGTGGCCGTGGTCGTGCTTTGCAGCGAGGCGCAGGAGATCATCCGGCTGTGCGACCGCGCGCTGGTGATGTATCACGGCACCGTGCAGGCCGAGGTCAGCGGCGTAACCATGAACGAGCATGAAATGATGCGCCTGGCGACAGGCGGCTGAGCGCGCACGAGAGGAGACGGCAACATGACGCAAACCCGTAAAAACGAAACCCTTCCGCAGAAGATCGCGAGGCAGTGGAAGACGAACCCGCTCTTTTCCACCGCCTGCGTGCTGGTGCTGATGGTTATCCTTCAGACGCTGGCGCTCGGCTTCCATTACGACAGCGTGGGCGCGTGGTTCACGCAGTGGACGAGAAACTGGATCAACATCCTGCGCAACAACGCGGGCGTGGGCATCGTGGCGCTGGGCATGACGTTCGTCATCATCTCCGGCGGTATCGACCTGGCCGTGGGCTCCACGCTGGTGGCTGTCGGCGCGGTGCTGATGGTCTGCATCAACGTCAATCCCGACGGCCTGCTGACCTCCATCGGCATCACCGGCGTGCCCGCGTTCGTCATCGGCATCGCCGCCTGCCTGCTGATGGGCTGCATCGTCGGCGGCATCTCCGGCTTCCTGATCGCCAAACAGAAGCTGCCCGCCTTCATCGCCACGCTGGGCATGATGAAGATCTGCCGCAGCGTGACCCAGCAGGTCATGCAGACGCGCAGCGTCAAGGTGCCCTCGCAGTTCCTCGCCATCGCCAACACGAAGATCGGCGGCGAGGTCATCCTGCCCATCCTCTACTGGCTGATCATCGCGGTCATTCTGCACATCGTCTCCAAAAAGACGACGTTTGGCCGCCACGTCTACGCCATTGGCTCCAACGAGCGCACGGCGCGCCTCTCCGGCATCAACGTTGAGCGCGTCAAGGCGATGGTCTATGTGCTCTCCGGCCTGCTGGTGGCGGTGACCGCTGTCATCCAGGTGGCCCGCATCGGCAGCATGGACTACGCCAACGCAGGCAACGGCTACGAGATGGACGCCATCGCGGCGGTCGTCGTCGGCGGCACGAGCATGAGCGGCGGCAAGGGCTCGATTCTGGGCACTGTGCTGGGTATGCTCATCATCGCCGTGATGAATAACCTGCTCAACCTGATGGGCGTCCCGCCGTTCCTGCGCGAGGCGTTCAAGGGCTTCATCGTCATCGCGGCCGTGCTGCTGCAGAAGAAGGAGAGCAACGCCTGAGACTGTACTCATTCTAAAAGATGCTTTCATATGCGCGAAGCGATGATGGGGTTTGGGGGTTCGTAATCGGCGCCGCCTGTGGCGGATGAAGCCGATGAAGAACGGGCAATAGCCCCGGA
>JALFHA010000218.1 GCA_022776785.1 Clostridiales bacterium
GCAGTTTCCAAATCTCCGCCTGCCTGTTTCCCGCGCAGCGGGCGGCAGGCTACGATTCCAAACCTGCTTGAGGGATTTCATCCCTCAAACTCCCTTCTTCGCTTCGCGCTTATATTCGAGCTTTTAAGTGCAAGACAGTATCACGCCTCGAAGGTCAAAAAAAGCCTATAAAGACAGCGTAATTGGAATGATTCCGAAGTATTGAATAAAATGCGCGCATCGCATATCATGGGACTGTCCGCAGAAAAACCGACGATGAGAAACGGAGGAAAACGACATGTCCCCAATTGTGAGCAATGTGCAGGCCGTCACCTGGCAGATGGCCGTCATGTGGGCCATCGGCGCGGTGATGATTTTTCTGGCGATCCGCAAGGAGATGGAGCCGACGCTGCTGCTGCCGATGGGCTTTGGCTGCATCCTGTGCAACCTGCCGAACTCGGGCGCGGTGGAGGTGCTCGAGACGCTGTTTCAGGCGGGCGTCGCCAACGAGCTCTTTCCGCTGCTGCTGTTCATCGGCATCGGCGCGATGATCGACTTCGGCCCGCTGCTCTCCGACCCCAAGCTGTTGCTGTTCGGCGCGGCGGCGCAGTTCGGCATCTTCTTCACGCTGTCGCTGGCGAGCCTGTTCGGCTTTGAGCTGCGCGACGCGGCGTCCATCGCCATCATCGGCGCGGCGGACGGCCCGACCTCCATCTTTGTCGCCAACGCGCTTGACAGCCATTACACGGCGGCCATTATCGTGGCGGCGTATTCCTATATGGCGCTCGTGCCCATCGTGCAGCCCTTCTGCATCCGGCTCATCACCACGCGCAGGGAGCGCCGCATCCGCATGGACTACACGCCCGGAAGCATCTCCCGCACCACGCGCATCGTCTTTCCTATCGTGGTGACGGTGATTGCGGGGCTTGTCGCGCCGGATTCCGTCGCGCTGGTGGGCTTTCTGATGTTCGGCAACCTGCTGCGCGAGTGCGGCGTACTCAAAACGCTCTCCGAGGCCGCACAGAACATCCTCGCCAACCTCATCAGCCTGCTGCTCGGGCTGACCGTCGCCGTGCGAATGCAGGCGGAGAGCTTCCTCGTGCCGCAGACGCTGCTGATTCTCGCGCTCGGGCTGGTCGCTTTCATGTTCGACACGTTCGGCGGCGTGCTCTTTGCCAAGCTCGTCAATCTCTTTGCGAAAAAGAAGATCAACCCGATGATCGGCGCGGCGGGCATTTCGGCGTTCCCGATGTCCTCCCGCGTCATCGCCAAAATGGCGAAGGAGGAGGACCCCTACAACTTCATTCTCATGCAGGCGGCGGGCGCGAACGTCGCCGGGCAGGTGGCCTCCGTCATCGCGGGCGGGCTGATTCTCGCGCTCGTCGGCCCGATGGTGTGACAGCAAAGCAGAACAAGGGAGGAAGAACGGTATGCAAATAGATATCCATGCGTTTGTCGCCTCGCTGCGGATCATGGGCGAGGGGATGCTCGGCATCTTCGCGGTGATGGCGGTCATCATCGCCGTGATTGCTGTGCTCAACCGGCTCACGGGCAGCCGGAACGAAGGGCAGCGTGAATCCTGAACGAATTCTTAACGGGGCAAAGCGGGCCCCGCAGGCGAGTATTCCAGAAAAGCTGAAGGAATGGGACGCCCGGCAGCCCCTCCTGAATGTGGCAAATATGTGGCGGGCGCAAAGGTTGACAGTGCTTCGCGGGCCATGCTAGAATATACACAGAAATACCTTTTCAGAGAAGGAGGATTTTCACATGAAAAAGGGATTCATTGGCAGAACCGCGCTGGCTCTCGTGCTGGCGCTGGCGATGCTGGCCGTGATGGCCGTCTCGTGCATGGCCGAGGTGCTCACCGGCGAGGCCGAGGGCTTCGGCGGCGCGATCAAGGCGGAGGTCAACGTCGAGGATGGCAAGATCGTCGGCCTGATGCTCACCGGCGCGGATGAGACCCCCGCCATCGGCGGCACGGCGCTGGAGACGCTTCAAAGTGCCATCGTCGCCGCGGGCTCGCTTGACGGCGTTGAGGCCGTCAGCGGCGCGACGTGGACGAGCAATGGCGCCTTTGCGGCGGTGAAGAACGCGCTGGGCATCGAAGAAGAGCCCGCACAGGAGGAGACGGCTGAGGCTGTGACGGCCAGCGGCCTGTCCCACGGCGTCGGCGTCGTGTCCACCCCGCGCCTCGGCCCGGGCAAGGACGCGGAGGGCGTCGGCGTGTACTCCTTCAACGAGGTCATCGCCTATGCGATCGTGGACAGCGAGGGACGCATCGTTGATCTCGAGGTGGATATCGTGGAGATCATCACCCCGAACCACGACGAGTCCAACGACGGCGACAACTTCATGGCCGGCTGGCCGGGGCAGAGCTACAACAGCGATGCCGAGGGCGACGGCGTGATCGAGGGCCAGCTCGAGGAGACCGAGGAGATCTTCACCGAGGAGCTGCTCTCCTGGAAGAGCAAGCGCCAGAAGGGCTCCGCCTACAAGATGAACTCCGGTACTTGGGAAGACGAGATGGACATCTTCGAGAGCTTCTTCAAGGGCAAGACCGTGGAGGAGATCAACGCGTGGTTTGAGAAGCACTGCTCCGGCCTGAACGGCAGGCCGCTGACCGCCGCCTCCACCAAGGAGGACGACGTGGCGAAGTACAGCGCGCTGACCGACGAGGAGAAGGCGGTCAACGACGCGGTGTCCGGCGCGACCATGTCCGTGCGCGACCCGCACGGCGACATACTCGGCGCGATTGAGAAGGCCGTTGCCAACGCCGTGCCGATGCGCCAGCAGAAGGACATCGCCAAGGTCGGCCTCGGCGTGACCGTGATGCCGCGCCTTGGCCCGGGCAAGGACGATCAGGAGGTCCCCTGCTACAGCTTCAACATCGCCGCCGCGGGCGTGTGCTACGACGCGGAGGGCAAGGTGGTCGATCTCTACGCCGACGTGATGGAGATCATCACCCCCAATCATGACGGCGCGGACGACAACGCCTTCACCGGCTGGCCGGGCCAGAGCTACAACGCCGACGTGGACGCGGACGGTAAGGTGGACGAGGTTTGGGAGCAGACTGAGGACAGCTTCGTCGCGCAGGTGACGGAGTTCAAGACCAAGCGCGACCTGGGCAGCAAGTACAAGATGAAGTCCGGCACCTGGACGGACGAGATGACCGCCTACGAGAGCGCGATGCTCGGCAAGACGACCGAGGAAATCAGCGCATGGGTGGCGGCGTGCTTCTCCGATGTGAACGGCCGTTCGCTGCACGGCACCTCCGACAAGGAAGCCGACGTGGCGAAGTACGCGGCGATGACCGACGAGCAGAAGGCGGAGATGGACGCGATCTCTGGTGCGACGATGGCGCTGCGCGACGGCCACGGCGACATCCTCGGCGCGATTGAGCAGGCTGACGCGGTAGCGAAGGCTGCGGCGATCACTGTCGAGTAAGCAAAATTCGAGGGGCGGGTATCTGCCCCGGATATGATGGCATGGCAAACGCCCATGTCTCCTGCAAAGGGAGGCATGGGCGTTTTTTCACTGATACTATTCTCAGATAAAAACGAGCTATAGCGCGAAGCGATGAAGGGAGTTTGAGGGATGAAATCCCTCAAGCAGGTTTGGGCGGCAGCCCAACGTAACCTATTGCGGAGAAATTCCGCAAAAGCAGCAGGGAGCGAAGCGAGGCCTGACGGTGAGTTTATGATGAGCCAACGAGAAAACCGGAAGAAAGGCTTTCATCGAAGAAAAGCATCAGTCCTCAGCCATCAGCGCGGCCAGCTCCGGCGGCAGCGGCTCGGTGATCTCGATGCGCGTGAGCGTGATGGGCTGGCGGCAGGCGAGATAGGCCGAGTGCAGCGCGAAGCGCCCGGGCAGCGCGGACGAGGGCGTGCCGTAGAGGTAATCCCCGACGATGGGGCAGCCGATGTGCGCCATGTGCACGCGAATCTGGTGCGTGCGCCCCGTTTGCAGCCGCAGGCGTACGAGGGAGCGGCTGCCACATACGTGCTCGACGCGGTAATGCGTCACGGCAGGCTGGCCGCGCGCATCGATGACGCGGACGACGCCCGTGCCGGGGCGGAGGATGGGCGCGTCGATGACGCCCTCTGGCGGCTCGGGTATGCCCTCGACGACGGCGAGATACTCGCGCACGAATTCCGGTGTGTGGAGCTGCGCACTGAGCAGGCGCTGCGCGTGCGCGTGCCGGGCGACGGCCAGCAGGCCGCTCGTGCCCTTGTCCAGCCGGTTGACGGGGCGGTAGACAAAGCCTGACACAGAGATGCCCAGCAGCGCGGCGAGCTGCTCGCGCAGCGTTTCACCGGCGATGTGCACGCCGGGCAGCGTCGGCAGCGGCGCGGACTTGGCGACGATGAGCAGATCCTCGTCAGCATAGCGGATGGCGGAGCGCGGCGCAGGGGAGGGCGGCGCGTCATCCTGCGGCGCAGCGGGCGGTGCGGGAGAGAACTCTGCCTGCGTTCCCTCGGGCGCTTCGTCCGGCAGCAGCAGCGTCACCACGTCGCCCGTGTGCAGGATGCGGCTGGCGCGGGCGGCTTCCCCGTTGACGAGCACGCCGCCCTGCACCTTCAGGCGGCGAAAGATGTGCGTGCCGAGCGCAAAGCGCCGCGGAACGACGCTGCGGACGGCGCGGCCTTCATCCTGCGGCGCGACGGTATAGGTGAGTGTGCGCATGGGAGCCTCCTTGTGCAAATGGGTAAGTCCATTATAGCACAGGACGGGGCAAAGCGGCGCGATGATGCGGGCCAGTTGGCGTGAATTGACAAAGATTGCCGGGGAAGGTACAATGAAGATGGCAAATGATGACAAACGCGCCGCCTGAAACGAAGCGGGCGCGCAGAAATGGCCGCAGGGCCGGAATGGGGATGCAGTTTATGGACGCATACGCGGCATTTGAGGAAAGGCGCGAGGAGATTCGGGCGCGGCTGGAGGCGGCGCAGGACGCCGGCGAGGCGGCCTCCGCGGCGGCGTCAGCGCTCGAGCGGATTTCAGGTGCGCTGGCACAGGATGAGGAGGACGAGCTGGCGCGTCAGCGGCAGCAGGCCGTGCTGGCGCTGGCGCGGCGCGCACCGCTGTGCCTGCGCGCGGCGAGGGCACAGGGGCGGCTGATCGTGGAGGAAGCGCCCGAGCAGAAGGCTCCGGAGGACAGGCTGGGCAAGGGGCTCAGGCTGGCGGGGCTGAGCCTGCTGGCGGCGCTGGCCGTGTCCGAGGCGGTTGGCGGGCGGCTGCTGTTTGCGGTGCTCCAGCTTGCGGGCGGCGCGCTGCTCGTCGCAGGGCTTTCGCGCGGAGGGAATCATGCTGCGCAGCAGGCGCAGGGAGCGGCGCGCGCAGAGGCGGTGACAAGGGCCGATGCGGCGGAGCTGCTGCGGGCGATCGGCGAGCTGTGCCAGGCGGCGGACATCTGCGTGAGCGATTTGCAGCTGCTCGAGCGGGATGGCGCAAACGCCCGCATCGTCGGCACGGCGGACGAGGCGACGCTTGACCTGCTTGTTTCGCTCATGGAGGCGCAGGAGACGGGGCGCGGCGACGTAGCCCTGCGGCGGCTCGAGCAGGTGAAAACGTATTTGCGGATGATGGGCATCGAGGCGGTGGACTTCACGGCGGGCGATGCGGACTGCGCCCGGATGTTCGACGTGCTGCCGACGCTGGGAGAGCCGCGCACGGTGCGCCCGGCGCTCGTCAGGGACGGCGAGCTGCTGCGGCGCGGCATGGCCGTGTGCGCCGTGGCGCAGGCGCGATGAGGGGAGGGACGGATGGTGAAGATACTGGGCTTTGATCTGGGCGACGGTGAAAGCGCGGTCGCCGTGCTCGACGGGGAATCGACCGTAGAGCCGAGGATGCTGCCGCTCTTCGGGCGCGTGAGCATGATCTCGGCGGTGGGTATGCGGGAGGGGCGCATCGTCGTGGGCGAGCAGGCGAGCGTGCTGGCGGGCGCGCAGCAGGTGCAGGT
Organism: Clostridiales bacterium; assembly: GCA_022776785.1. Taxonomy (GTDB): domain Bacteria; phylum Bacillota; class Clostridia; order Christensenellales; family Aristaeellaceae; genus Ventricola. The sequence goes on from JALFHA010000218.1 coordinate 5,939, forward strand.
GCGCTTCAAGTCCCGCTACCTGACCGACCCTGACGCGCATGCGGCGGTGCGCGCCTTCGCGCAGGGCGTGATGGCGGAGCTTGTGCGCGCGGAGCCGGGGCTGATGGCCGAGGTCTCCCGCACGGTGGTGGGCTGCCCGGCGGGCTGGGGCGAGGGCAGACGGCAGCAGTACGCCGCGCTGCTGGAATCTGCCGGCTTCCCGAATGTCAGCGTCGAGCCGGAGCCGCGGGCGGCGTTCCTCTACGCCCGGCACGCGCGCGGCCTGCGCGTCGATCCTGCGATGATGCAGCAGAGCGCGCTCGTCATCGACGTGGGCAGCTCGACGACGGACTTCGCCTACATCGTCGATGGTCGGCAGCAGAGCCTTTCCAGCTTTGGCGACACGAATCTGGGCGGCGGCGTGCTCGACGAGCTGATTCTCGAGCGGTGCGTCAAGGCCTCGCCGGACAGGCGGGCGCTCGAACGCGTGCTGGCCGAGAGCCCCGCATGGCGCAGCTACTGCGAGCTGGAGGCGCGCAGGCTCAAGGAGCGCTACTTCCTCGATGAGCAGAAGTGGGCGCAGGAGCCGCTGCGCGCGCAGCTCCTCGTCTGCTACGACGAGACGCTGATGCTCGAGCTTGCGCTTGATGCCCGGGCGGTGGAGGAGATCATCCACATGCCGGCGGCGGCGCTGGGCGGGCGCAGCTTCACCGACACGCTCGGCGATGCGCTGCGAGCCGCGCAGACGGTCAGCCGTGACCGCCCGCCACAGGTCGTCATCCTCACGGGCGGCGCGTCGCGGATGGCGTTCTTTCAGCAGGCGTGCCGGGAGGCATTTGCAGGCAGTCTGCTCGTGCTCTGCCCCGAGCCGGAGTGCTCCATCGCGCGCGGCCTCGCCTACTGCGGGCGCGTGGACGAGCGGCTTGCGCTCTTTAGGCAGGAGACGGCCTCCATCGCGCGGGGAGATAAGCTCTCCGCCGCCGTCGGCGCGCGCGTCCACGAGCTGTATCAGCCGCTGGCCTCCGTGCTCTTTGATACGGCGATGGACAGCGCGCTTGATGCCGTCGCGCTCTGGCGCAGCGGTGGCGTGGCGACCATCGAGGAGCTGGACGGCGTGCTTGCCGACTCCATCCGCCGCGCCTTCGAGGGCGAACAGGTGCGCGAGCGGATGCAGGGGACGCTGCGCGCATGGACGGAGGGGCTGATGCGCGAGCTGGAGGATGAGCTCACGCGCCTGTGCGTGCGCTGCGGCGTCCCGCCGGAGCATATGTCCCTGAGCGGCGCGCGGCTGAGGACGGGCGTTGGCAGCGTGAAGCTGTCGATGGGCAGCGCGATGGGCATGGACGTGCTCTCCGGTCTGTTGGGCGTGGTGCTGGCGGCTGTCGGCGCAAGCATATGCGGCGGAGGCGGCGTGGCGCTGGTGAGCGCCGGCCCTGTCGGGATGCTGACGGGCGCGGTGGCGGGCGTGTTGCTGGCCCTGCTGGGCAAGCCCGGGCTCGAGCGCGCGCTGCGCACGGTGCGCCTGCCCGTGCTCATGCGCCAGCTCGTCACGGACGGCAGCGTACGCCGTGGCCTGCTGCGGCAGCGGCCGCAGGCGGAGCGCGCGATCATCGAGGCGCTGGCTGACCCGGCAAGCGGCTTTGCCGCGGGGCTGTGCCAGAGCCTTTCCAGGACGCTGGGCGAGCAGCTTGAGCGCATGGCGCGCGACGCGGAAATGCGCATCTGCGCATGAAAATCTGCAAAAAAACTCAAGGGAAAGCATGTGCAGTCTGACGAAAGTGTGCTATAATGAGGATAGGAAAAAATCGCTAGGAGGGATTCCATGGAATTTCATGTCTACGAAAGCGCCAGAGCGGCCTGCGAGGCCGCGGGCGTGCTCATCGCAGCGCAGGTGACCCGCAAGGGTGACAGCGTTCTGGGCCTGGCTACAGGCTCCACACCCATCCCCGCCTATGAGATGCTCGTGCAGTGGTATCAGCGCGGCGTGATCGACTTTGACCGCGTGCGCACGTTCAATCTCGACGAATATGTGGGCATCGACCACAAGAACCCGCTGAGCTACCACGCCTTCATGCAGGAGCACCTGTTCAGCAAGGTCAACCTGCGCCCCGAGAATGTGCATCTGCCCAGCGGCCACTCCGCCGAGGCGGGCCTTTCCTACGATAACGCCATCCACGCGGCGGGCGGCATCGACATCCAGCTTCTGGGCATTGGCAGAAACGGCCACATCGGCTTCAACGAGCCGGCCAAGGAGTTCACCTTCGGCACGCATGTCGTCACCCTCACGCAGGACACCATCGAGGCCAACGCCCGCTTCTTCAAGAGCGCGGACGAGGTGCCGCGTCAGGCGATCTCCATGGGCATCGGCAACATCATGGCGGCCAAGTGCGTGGTGCTCGTGGCGACCGGCGCATCCAAGGCCGAGGCGGTGTACAAGACGGTCTGCGGCCCGATCACGCCCGAGGTGCCCGCGTCGATTCTTCAACTGCATCCCTGCTGCGTGATTCTGACCGATCACGAGGCGGGCGCGCTGGTGACGGCCGCGCGCTGAGGAAACGGAGGGCTTGACAGTGCTGATTGCTGGTGGTACGGCATTTGTGGACGGCGCGCTCAGAAGGCTTGACGTGCGCGTGGAGAACGGTCGCGTTGCCGAGGTGGGCGAGCTGACGGCGCGCCCGGGCGAGGAGGTTCGCAGCGCGCAGGGGCAGTATGTGCTTCCCGGCTTTGTGGATATCCACATTCACGCCTATGGCGGCGCGGACTGTATGCGCGGCGAAGCGGACGTGCGCAGGATGAGCCGCGGCCTGCTTGAGACGGGCGTGGCCGCGTTTGTGCCCACGACCATGAGTGCATGGCCGAATGAGACCTATGAGGCGCTGGCCGGAATTCAGGCTGTGATGGACAGGCCGGAGCCGCGCGGCGCGACCGTGCTGGGTGCGCACATGGAGGCGCCGTTCCTCTCGCCCGCCTTCAAGGGCGCGCAGCTGGGCGAGTGCCTGCGTGAGCCGTCCGTAGAGGCCTACATGGAAATGGTGAGGGATCTGCACTGCGTGCGAATGATGACCCTCGCCCCGGAGCTGCCCGGCGCGCTGAACATGATCGCCTACCTCAAGGCGATGGGCGTCGTCACCTGCGCGGCGCACACGCAGGCGAAGGCTGCGGACATCCACGCCGCGGCGGACGCCGGGCTGACGCAGATCACGCACCTGTTCAACGCGCAGACGCCGCTGCATCACCGCGAGCCGGGCGTGCCTGGCGCGGGGCTGGCGGATGAGCGCATCATCGTGCAGGTGATCGCCGACGGCATCCATCTGCATCCCGACGTGCTGCGCATTTCCGCGCTGTGCAAGGGCGGCGCGGGCGTGGCGCTGATCTCCGATTCGATGGAGGCGGCCGGCCTGCCCGACGGGCAGTATGATCTGGGCGGTCAGGCGGTGTTTGTCAAGGATGGCGCGGCAAGGCTTGCGAGCGGCGTGCTCGCTGGCTCGACGCTGCTGATGCATCAGGCCGTGCGCAACATGATTACGCTGGCGCGCATCGCGCCGGAGACGGTCATCCCGATGGCGACGAGCACCCCCGCCGATTCGATCGGCGCGAAGGGCTTCGGCCGCATTGAGCCGGGCGCCTGCGGCGTGCTGGCGCTGATGGATGCGGATTGGACGTTCAGCGGCGTGGTCGCCTGAGATACATGGAAACCGGATGCCCGGAGGAGCTTCCCCGGGCGTCCTTTTTGAATTTCAAGGAGACCGCGCCGCAATCGGCTCATGCTGTTCTATGATAAAAAGATAGGGTGATAGCGCGAAGCGATGAAGGGGTCAAGGGGTTTGTAATCGGCGCCGCCTGTGGGATCGGAGTCCACCGCCGCCTGCGGCGGATGAAGGTGGACGGAGCGTCGGGAACCACAAGGAGCATCCTTTGGATGCGACTATGTGCGTTCCCCGGCGGATAAAGCCGATGGAGAACGGGCGTATGCCCCGGATCGAAGTCCCTTGGTGGGTTTGGAATCGTAGCCTGCCGCCCGCTGTGCGGGAAGCAAGCAGGCGGAGATTGGAAACCGCAAGGAGCGCCTACGGCGCGACTGTGCGAGTTTCCCGGGTCGGCAGCCCAACGCTCACGTTGACAAAGCATTTTTGCAAAGCAGTCAGGGAGCGAAGCGAGGCCTGACGGTGAATCTAGGATAAACCAACGAGGATGCCAGAAGCAATGCTTTTATCGAAGAACAGTATAAAAAAACGGATAAAATCTTCGCGAATACTATTGACAAAAAATACTAAACAGTGTAGACTTCTAATTGATAAGAAGTCCTATTAAGGATGGGATTTAGATGATAAAGCGCAACACCATTCAGCGTTCGCTGGTGCTTGAAGCGGTGAACAGGCTGAGGTCGCACGCCACAGCCGAGGAGGTTTTTGCTGCGATTGCACAGGAGCATCCCACCGTCAGCAGGGCAACCGTCTACCGCAATCTCAATCAGCTTGCCGAAAGCGGGGAAATCAGAAAAATGGCTATATCCGGCGGGCCGGATCGATACGATCATCGCTGCCACAATCACTATCACGCCATGTGCCAGCGGTGCGGGCGGGTGTTTGACATCGAAATGGCCTATATCGAGGATCTGGAGAAGGAAATCGAGGACGCGCACGGCTTTGCCGTCAGCGGCCACGACATCATGTTCCGGGGCGTCTGCCCGGACTGCCAGAAAAAAAGCGACGATTAATTGAGCCATATGAAGCTGTGCGGGCGCGCAGAACGCTGCTTTTCTGGCTGCTATCCATGCATCTGTGAAGGACTGTACATCCGGCCGCGTGCCGGGGCGCGGCAGCCTTCAGAGAAATATAGAGAAAAGAGGAATGATACGATGAGAAGCATCACGACACTTGATCTGCAGTATGCGCACAGGTTCTACGGCTTTAAGGGCGAGGCCCAGTATCTGCACGGTCACACCGGCGTTCTGACCATCGAGGTTGAGGATACCGTTGAGCCCGGCGTGAATATGGTTTTCCCGTGCAACGAGATTCAGAAGACGGCGTGGGAGGTGCTCAAGAACTTCGACCACGCGCTGATTCTGCGCGAGGACGATCCGCTGCTGCCGGCCATTCTGGGCGTATACGAGGCGCAGGGCATCCGCAACGGCGCGCCGACCAACAAGATGAAGGGCCCGGCCTTCAAGACCGAGCTGGCTACCGCCTACCCCGAGTGCCGCCTCGTGGTGACGAAGGAGACCATGACCGTCGAGGGCATGATTAAGATCGTCTACGACCTGCTCAAGGACAAGCTGAACATCGCCAAGCTCACCTTTACCAGCGGCGTCAATGCGGCCTCGCAGGAGTACACGCCGGGCAAGCAGATTGACCGCTGCCCGCTGTGCGGCATTGCGCTTAATGAAAACGGCGTCTGCCCGAAGTGCGGCTACAAGAAGCAGTAAGCCGGGCTGATCTCCGAAGGGCGGGATAACAGGCGAGAAGCCATAAAGCCGGCATGATGTCGGCTGCAAGCCCTCCGAAGCGATGTAAGTTCCGTTGCTTTGCGACCGAGTCCGGAGCTTTGCAGAAGAACTTTCATAGTAAACCGGCATGATGCCGGTTGCAAGCCCTCCGAAGCGATGTAAGTTCCGTTGCTTTGCGACCGAGTCCGGAGCTTTGCAGAAGGACTTACAGAGTAAAACAGCATAGCCCGTTCCTTTCCTTAAGGAAAAAATCGGTCCCCGAGTCGGTGCACAGCGCCGTATCCGGGGACCTTTATACTGTTTTTCGATTAAAGTATTTCTTCCGGTTTTCTCGTTGGTTCGTCAAGAACTCACCGTCATACTATTTTGCGGCTAAAATCTATCTTTGCAGAATCAGCCCCGTTTCAATCGTAGGATGCTTCGCATCCTGCTCTGAAACTGCTTTTTCTTTTGAACAATAAGGGAACATTGGGCTGCCGATCCGGGAAAACCGCATAGT
>JALFHA010000241.1 GCA_022776785.1 Clostridiales bacterium
CGCTCCTTGTGGTTTCCAATCTCCGCCTGCCTGTTTCCCGCACAGCGGGCGGCAGGCTGCGATTCCAAACCTGCTTGAGGGATTTCATCCCTCAAACTCCCTTCTTCGCTTCGCGCTTATATTCGAGCTTTTAAGTGCAAGTCAGTATCAGGAGGAAGCGCCTGAACAGTCATAAAGCGGTTTTCAAAGCGCCTTTGCGCGCGCACACAAACAGAGCCGGGGCAGGCTGCCCCGGCTCTGTGTTTTTATCCATCCAATATCCGATCAGTAGTTCTCCGCGCGAACCTCGAAGTAGGCCTGCGGATGCGCGCACACCGGGCAGACATTCGGCGCCTTGGTGCCCATCACCAGATGGCCGCAGTTGCGGCACTCCCACATCTTGATCTCGCTCTTCTCAAAGACCTTCTGCATCTCCACGTTGGAGAGCAGCGCGCGGTAGCGCTCCTCGTGGGACTTCTCAATCGCCGCAACGGCGCGGAACTTCGCGGCCAGCGCAGTGAAGCCCTCCTCCTCGGCCTCCTTGGCGAAGGTGGCATACATATCGGTCCACTCGTAATTCTCCCCCGCGGCGGCGGCGGCGAGGTTTGCGGCAGTATCGCCCAGCAGGCCCAGCTCCTTGAACCACATCTTGGCGTGTTCCTTCTCGTTCTCGGCGGTCTTCAGGAAGATGGCCGCAATCTGCTCATAGCCCTGCTTCTTGGCCACAGAGGCAAAGTAGGTATACTTGTTGCGCGCCTCGGATTCACCGGCAAAGGCGGTTATCAGATTTTTTTCGGTCTTGCTGCCCTTGAGCTCCATGATCATTTTCTCCTTTTCATATTGGTTTTGAGTTTATGGCCGTCGTTCGGCTTTCACCTGCCTGTATTATACCACATTTCGCCACAAATGAAAACAATTCTCAGAAATTTTAATGAGATTCCGTCTCATTAGCCTGTCCCTCGCGCGCATCCCCCAGCTCACGCTCCAGCAGGCGCGCCGCCTCCTCGACAAAGCGCACGCACGGGCGCACGCGGTAGTATTCCTCCGTTCGCGGCAGCGGATCCGCCTGCAGCTTGCCGGGCAGCGAGGCGAGCAGCTCGCGGCAGATGAGCGTGCCCTCCTTTTCGCGGAAGGCCTCGCCCAGCGCGCGCACCCGCGCGTAATGGGCCTTTTTTGCCGCGTCGTCGCCGGGCGTGTCGTAGCCGCGCGCAAGACCCAGCACCATGAACATGCCCGTCACCGCGCCGCACGTCTCGCGCATTCCGCCCATGCCGCCGCCAAACGAGGAGGCCAGCCGCATGGCCTGCTCCTGCGTCAGGCCGATTTCCTCCGCATACGCGCCGACAACGGCCTGCGCGCAGTTGCAGCCGCAGGAGAACAGCTCCCGCGCCTTGTCCGCATGATTCATTGCCTATGCCCTCCATTTCAGGTCGTTTGCAAAAGCCCCCTCGGTCATCGGGACGAGGGCTTTGCCTTTGGGATGTTCTTCTCCCCGGAGGGGGGAGAAGAACGCCTTTTATCCGATAATCCAAGCCCCCTCGGCCGTTGGCACGAGGGGGCGGATTTGGCCTTTCAGCCTTACATCAGCTTGAGATAGAGCTCCTTGATCTCCGCCACGCTGGTGTCGCGCGGGTTGCCCGGGCGGCACGCGTCGGCATAAGCGGACTCCGCGAGGAAGTCAAGGTCAGCCGGGTTGACGATGGCCTTGAGGTCGGCAGGGATGCCGACGTCGCGGCTGAGCTGGCGCACCGCGTCGCACGCGGCCTTGCGGTATTCCTCCTGCGTCATGCTCTCCACGCCCTCGACGCCCATCGCCGCGGCGATGTACTTGTACTTGTCGCCCGTCACCGGCGCGTTGTATTCCATGATCGTCGGCAGCAGGATAGCGTTGGCCACGCCGTGGGGCGTGTCATACACAGCGCCCAGGCAGTGCGCCATGGAGTGCACGATGCCCAGACCCACGTTGGAGAAGCCCATGCCGGCGATATACTGGCCCAGCGCCATGCCGTCGCGGCCCTCGTCCGTGCCCGCGACAGCGCCGCGCAGCGTCTTGGCGATGATCTCGATGGCCTTGAGGTGGAACATGTCGGTCATCTCCCACGCGGCCTTCGTCGTGAAGCCCTCGATGGCGTGCGTCAGCGCGTCCATGCCGGTGGCGGCGGTGAGGCCCTTGGGCATGGAGGCCATCATGTCGGGATCGATGACGGCGACCTCGGGGATGTCATGCACATCCACGCAGACGAACTTGCGCTTGCGCTCGACGTCGGTGATGACGTAGTTGATCGTCACCTCGGCGGCGGTGCCGGCGGTCGTCGGCACGGCGATGGTGAAGACGGCCTTGTTCTTCGTCGGCGCGACGCCCTCGAGCGAGCGCACGTCCGCGAACTCGGGGTTGTTGATGATGATGCCCACGGCCTTAGCGGTATCCATCGAGGAACCGCCGCCGATGGCGATGATGTAGTCCGCACCGCTGGCCTTGTAGGCGGCCACGCCGGTCTGGACGTTTTCAATCGTCGGGTTGGGCTTGATCTCGCTGTAGATCTCATAGGCGAGCCCCGCCTTGTCCAGCACGCTGGTGACCTTGGCGGTCACGCCGAACTTGACGAGATCCGGGTCGGAGCAGACGAACGCCTTCTTCAGGCCGCGCCCCTGCACCTCGGGCACGATGGATTCAATGGCCCCGCGGCCATGATAGGAAATCGGATTGAGCACGATGCGGTTCGCCATGGGAAACGCCCTCCTCTGTCTGTATGCCGTCCTTCGATATGCTTGCAGCCTGCGGCCTCCGGGCTTGCCCGGACGGCCCTTGTGTGATTCTTTCGACGGAAGAAACAAAATTCCTGCCCATTTGCTGCATCATTCGCGCGGGTCTGTGATTTTTTCGTCATCCGCAGCCGCCGCGAGCAGCGCCGCCCGATCATTGGGCAGCGTCCCCCCGATGACGCGATCAAGCAGCGCGGCGAGCAGATGACCCGTCCACGGCCCGGGCGCACGGCCCAGCGCCTGCGAAAGCTCCCGCCCGCCGACGGCCAGCTCCGCCACGCGGCAGCAGTCCCCGCGCGCGGCGGCGGCACGCATCTGCTCAAGCAGAGGCGACAGGTCACCCCGTTCCTCGCCCGCTGCGCGCTGCGCCGCGCGCAGCAGCGCCAGCCGCTCCGCCTGCTCCATGCCGGTCTC
>JALFHA010000256.1 GCA_022776785.1 Clostridiales bacterium
CCGCTCTGCGCGCAGAGCGGTACGGGGTTGCCGCGACGGGCTTGCCTCAGCCCTCCTCGCCGATATAGGCGCGGATGACGTCGACGGTCAGTGCGTAATCCTCCCTGACCGGATCGAGTGCTTCGGCTGCATCGGCGGAAATCGCGTCGGCCTCGGGACGCAGAAGCTCCGTCAGCGCCGCGGTGGAGCGGAAAAGACGCGCAAAGCCAAGATTCGCACAGACGCCCTTGAGCGTATGCGCCATCAGAAAGGCCTCGCTCCGGCTGCCCGCCGCCATCGCGGAGCACAGCCCTGCGAAGCTCTCGTCGGCGAGGAATTTTCTGAGAAACTTGTCCACGAGCCGCTCGCTGGGAATTCTGCTGAGCACATCGTCGTAGCTGCCGCCCAGCTGCTCATAGCAGGTGCGTAGATCCATATGTGTCGCCTCCTTGTCTGCCTGCACGGCACAGCCGGGCGGGTCTTGTCACAAGTATATGAAGGGGGTATTCACTCTATACTATCATAAACCGGGAGAAATGTATACCGTCTGAGCAAAAGCGGATACAGTTTTTTTGAAACACAGTGAAAAGCAGAAAAAAACGCTCTCCCCGCGGGGAGGAGGGCGGCGCGGGGCCACCCTGCGCGGGGAAAGCGGAAAAAGCGAGGGGAGAAAGGGAAATCAGTCGCCCAGAGAGATGCCCATCGCGCGGGCGGCGCGCACGGCCTGCGCGTCGTTGGGGACGAACTTGGTCTTGCCGGCGACTTCGGAGAGCGGATGGTGGGTGACGTTGCTGCCCACCATGCCCACGGCCTGCCCGTACTCCTCGCCCGCGATGAGCTTGGCGGCGTGCACGCCGAACACGGTGGAGAGCATACGGTCATAGGCGCTGGGCGTGCCGCCGCGCTGCACATGGCCCGGGATGACCGCGCGCGCCTCGACGCCGACCTTCGCCTCCAGCTCCTTGGCCAGACGCATCGCGATGCTGCTGAAGCCCGTCTCCTGGCGGAAGGCCAGACGCTCCTTCTTCTTCATCTTGGCTTCCTCGATGGTCATCGCGCCCTCGGCGACGGCGATGATGGAGAAGGTCTTGCCCATCTCCGCGCGGCGGCGGATGGCGTCGCAGACCTTTTCAAGGTCGTAGGGGATCTCGGGCAGCAGGATGATGTCCGCGCCGCCGGCCATGCCCGCGTAGAGCGTCAGCCAGCCGGCCTTGTTGCCCATGATCTCCACGACCATGCAGCGCCCGTGGCTGGCGGCCGTGGTGTGGATGCGGTCAATGACCTCGGTGGCGATGTCCACCGCGGTGTGGAAGCCGAAGGTCACGTCCGTGCCCCAGATGTCGTTGTCGATGGTCTTGGGCAGGCCGATGACGTGCAGCCCCTCCTCGGAGAGCAGGTTCGCCGTCTTGTGGGTGCCGTTGCCGCCCAGGCAGACAAGGCAGTCGAGCTTCATCTTCTTGTAGTTGCTCTTCATGGCCTTGACCTTGTCCACGTTGTCATCCTCGATGACGCGCATGTTGCGGAAGGGCGTGCGCCGCGTGCCCAGAATGGTGCCGCCGAGGGTGAGGATGCCGGAGAAGTCCGACTGCTTCATTTCCTTGTAGTCGCCCGCGATGAGGCCGGCGTAGCCGTCCTGAATGCCGACGATCTCCGTGTCAAACATGGAATAGCTGGCGCGTGCCACGCCGCGGATGCAGGCGTTCAGGCCGGGGCAGTCGCCGCCGCTGGTGAGGATGCCGATGCGTCTTTTCATAGGTGTCAACCTCCTGCCGCTTGGTTTTCGCATGTGCGAAATGATTGATTTTATTCTACCACCTTTGGCAGACGCTTACAAGAAAAATCTTGCGCGAAAATGCGGCGCGGGGGTGAAGAAAATGCCGGGACGATGCCCGCAGCCATACGTCAGATGACTTATACATCCCTGACAAAACGCTATGCTTGTTTTTGCCGTTATTCTTGACGGAGGACAAAGCGGGTGATATACTGTATAGTAGTGTCAGGGCGGGCTGTGCGCCCGCAGGGGACAATTTCACAGGGAGGTTTTTCACATGGTTCAGCTCAATGCAAAAACCCTTTCTTCCATTTCTATGGCGCGCGGCGTCGCGCCGAAGACGGAGCGGATTATCCAGTTCGGCGAGGGCGGCTTCCTGCGCGCCTTCTGCGACTGGATGGTGGATATGGCCAACGAGAAGGCCGGCATGGACGCGGGCGTCGTCATCGTGCAGCCCATCGAGCGCGGCATGGTCTCCATGCTCAACGAGCAGGACGGCCTGTACACCCTTATCCTGCGCGGCCAGGTGGACGGCAAGGCCACCAAGGATACGCGCATCATCCAGAGCGTGACGCGCGGCCTGTCCCCGTATGACGACTTTGACGGCTACCTCGCGCTGGCCCACAACAGGGACATGCGCATCATCATCTCCAACACGACCGAGGCCGGTATCGTCTACACCGGCAAGGACAGCTTCGACGACAAGCCGCAGGCCTCCTACCCCGGCAAGCTGACCCGCCTGCTCTACGAGCGCTTCACCGCGTTCGGCGGCGCGAAGGGCACCGGCTTCATCCTGCTGCCCTGCGAGCTGATCGACTACAACGGCCGCAACCTCGAGGAGTGCTGCATGAAGACCGCCGAGCAGTGGGGCCTGTCCGACGAGTTCAAGGCGTGGCTCAAAAACGAGAACGTCTTCTGCTCCACGCTGGTGGACCGCATCGTCACCGGCTACCCGCGCGGCGAGGCCGAGAGCCTGTACGAGGAGTTTGGCTACCGCGACAACATGCTCGACACCGCTGAGCCGTTCGGCCTGTGGGTCATCGAGGGCCCGGCGTGGATCGAGGACGAGCTGCCCTTCAAGAAGGCTGGCTGCAACGTCGTCTTCACGCAGGACGTCTCCCCCTACAAGCTGCGCAAGGTGCGTATGCTCAACGGCGCGCACACCTCCATGGTGCTCGGCGCGTATCTGGCGGGCCACGAAATCGTCGGCGACTGCATGGCCGACGAGACCATGCGCTCCTACATGTCTCAGGCGCTCTTTAACGAGATCATGCCCACGCTCGACCTGCCGAAGGAGGATCTCGAGGCGTTCGCCTCCGCGATCTTTGAGCGCTTCTCCAACCCGTTCAACCGTCACCTGCTGCTCTCCATCGCTTTGAACAGCCAGAGCAAGTTCCGCGCGCGCGTGCTGCCCACCATCAAGGAGTATGTGAAGCGCAAGGGCGGCCTGCCCAAGATTCTCACCTTCTCCATGGCGGCGTTCATCGCGTTCTACTGCGGCCACAAGAAGGAGGACGGCAGCTTCGTCGGCGTGCGCGCCGCGGGCAACGAGTACCCCATCGCGGACGATCAGTTTGTGCTGGACTTCTTCGCCGGTATGACGGGCAAGCCCGCCGCCGAGATCGCCCACGCCGTGCTGGCGAACCCCGACTTCTGGGGCGGCGACCTGACGAGCGAACTGCCGGGCTTTGAGGCCTCTGTGGCCGCGTCGCTCGAGGCGATCTTCACCAAGGGCGCGAAGGAAGCGATTGCCGAGGTCGTGGCCAAATGAGCAAGATCATCAAAATCACCGCGGGCGACAATGTTGCCGTAGCGCTTGAGCCGCTGCGCGCGGGCGAGAGCTATCTGGGCGTGACCCTGCGCGAGGACGTGCCCGCGGGCCACAAGTTCGCGCTCACCGACATCGCCGAGGGGGAGAACATCGTCAAGTATGCCTTCCCCATCGGCCACGCGACGGCGCCCATCCCCGCGGGAAGCTGGGTGCACACCCACAACGTCAAGACCAACCTTTCCGGTATGCTGGAATACAGCTACCATCCGCATCCCTGCGCCGTGGAGAAGGATCGCGAGGCCACGTTCGAGGGCTACGTCCGCGAGGATGGCCGTGTCGGCGTGCGCAACGAGGTCTGGATCGTGAACACGGTGGGCTGCGTCAACGGCACGGCCAAGGCGCTCGAGCGTCTGGCGCAGGAGGCCTATGGCGACCGCGTGGACGGCATCCATTGCTTCGTGCATCCCTACGGCTGCTCCCAGCTCGGCGAGGACCACAAGAACACGCAGAAGCTGCTGGCCTCCATGGTGCGCCACCCCAACGCGGGCGCGGTGCTCGTGCTCAGCCTCGGCTGCGAGAACAACAACCTCGGCGTCTTCAAGGAGGTGCTCGGCGAGGTCAATCCCGAGCGCGTCAAGTTCCTCGTCACGCAGGACGTAGAGGATGAAATCGAGGCAGGCATGAAGCTCCTTGACGAGCTGACGGCCTATGCCTCCCAGTTCAAGCGCCAGAGCGTCCCGGCCAGCGAGCTGGTCATCGGCCTCAAGTGCGGCGGTAGCGACGGCCTCTCCGGCATCACCGCCAACCCGCTGCTCGGCGCGGCCTCCGACCTGCTGGCCCGCCACGGCGGCACGACGCTGCTGACCGAGGTGCCCGAGATGTTCGGCGCGGAAACCATCCTCATGGACCGCTGCAAGGATGAGGCGACATTTGAAAAGGCCGTCGCCCTCATCAACGACTTCAAGGCCTACTTCATCCGCCACGGGCAGGAGGTCTACGAGAATCCCTCCCCGGG
>JALFHA010000299.1 GCA_022776785.1 Clostridiales bacterium
CAGCCGCACGATAAAGTGTGTTCCGCTCAGCAGCGCCGTCTGGCGCGCCAGTTTGTGCCGGGACATGACATCACCCCGCCCAAGCCTATGCGCGCGGCGGGACGGCGTAGAAGCGCCCGGCAGACCGGGCAGGAGGGTATCATGAAGGAAGTCACGCGGGAGCCGGTGTTTGACAAGTGGGATCACCGGTTCATGGAGATGGCGCAGCTCGTCTCGACGTGGGCGAGCTGCTACCGGCCGGAGAGGAAGATCGGCGCGGTCATCGTGCGCGACAAGCGCGTGATGACGACGGGCTACAACGGCGCGCCCGCCGGGGTCAGGACGTGCGTGGAACGCGGCGAGTGTATGCGCAGCAGGCTGGGCATCGCCTCGGGTACGCGCCACGAGATGTGCTATGCCGTGCACGCCGAGCAGAATGCCATCATTCAGGCGGCGAAGCTCGGCGTAGAGATCACCGGGGCGACGCTGTACTGCACGCATCAGCCCTGCATCCTCTGCGCGAAGATGATCGTCAACGCGGGCATCGTGCGCGTGGTGTACGGCGAGGGATATCCGGACGAATTCGCGCTGGAAATCCTTGAGGAGGCCGGGGTGCGCGTGGAGCGCTACAGAAAATAAACATGCGCCTGCGGGAGGGGATAAAGCCTCCTCCCCTTCCTACGCGGGGAAGCCTGCCGAATTGCGGCGGGCTTCCTTTACTTTGCGCGCTGGTTCTAGTATAATGAAGCCAGAAATACATGGCCGCTTGGGCGGCGGAGGGGACTATGGCATCATTTCAGCAATATGTGATGGCGCGCTCGCTCGAGGAAGCGTATGAGCTGAATCAGAAGAAGAGCTCGGTCATCGTGGCGGGCAACATGTGGCTGCGCCTTTGCGGCGCAAGAAAGCAGACAGCCATCGACCTGTCGGCGCTGGGGCTTGACAGGATCGAGGAGACGGATACGGAGCTTGTGCTCGGCGCAATGACGACGCTGCGGCAGCTCGAGCAAAGCGCGGCGCTTGACAGCGCGTTTGGCGGGGCGTTTGCGCAGGCGGTGTCGCCCATCGTGGGCACGCAGTTCCGCAATACCGCGACGCTCGGCGGCAGCGTCTACGGGCGGTTTGGCTTTTCGGATGTGAGCACGCTGCTGCTCGCCCTCGGAGCGACGGTGACGCTGCACCATCGCGGCGACGTGCCGCTTGCGCAGTTCCAGCAGGAGCCGTGGGACAGGGACATTGTGACACACATCCGCATCCCGAAGGGACAGCGCGCTGCGGTGCGCAGCGTGCGCCTGACGGCGACGGATTTCCCCGTGCTGGTGTGCGCGGCGTCCGCCGGTGCGGATGGCCTGCGTCTGTGCGTGGGCGCGCGGCCCATGCGTGCGATGGTCGCCGCCGAGGGGCTTGCGCCCGGAGAGGCGGAGCAGGCGATTGAGCGCATCGCAGAGGGGCTGCCGCTGGGGACGAACCTGCGCGCCAGCGAGGTGTATCGGAGGAAAATCGCGCCCGTGCTGCTGGGGCGCGCCATGCAGGGCTGCCTGACCGGAGAGGGGGAATGAGCGATGACGATTGAATTCACGCTGAACGGACAGCCGGTGAGCGCGCAGGCGCAGGCGGACGATTCGCTCTATACCGTGCTGCGCGCGCTGAACATCGCGAGCGTCAAGTGCGGATGCGAGACGACCAACTGTGGGCTGTGCACTGTGCACATGAACGGCAGGGCGGTGCTCTCCTGCTCGGTGCCCGCGCCGAGGGCGGCGGGGCAGCAGGTGGTGACGCTCGAGGGATTACAGGAGCAGGCAAAGGAATTCGGCGGTTATCTCGCGGACGAGGGCGCGGAGCAATGCGGCTTCTGCGCACCGGGGCTCATCATGAACGTGCTGGCGCTGGCGAAGGAGAATCCCCATGCCACCGATGCGGAGGCGGACGCCTATCTGGCGGGCAATCTGTGCCGCTGCTCGGGCTATATGGGACAGCGGCGGGCCATCCGCCGGTATCTTGACGCGCTGGCGGCGCGGGAGAGCGGGGAGGTGCGCGCATGATGGAAAGGAAGAGAAGGAGCCCGAACGCCGTCGGCGCGCCCATCCGCAAGAAGGACGCTGAGGCGCTGGTGACCGGCAAGCCCGTGTACACGGCGGACATCGCGCCAAAGGACTGCCTGTGCGTCAAGCTGCTGCGCAGCCCGCACGCGCACGCGATGATCGAGTCCATCGACGTTAGCCGTGCGAAGGCCGCGCCGGGCGTGGCCTGTGTGCTGACCTGGGAGGACGTGCCGCAGGTGCGCTTTACGCAGGCGGGGCAGACGTATCCCGAGCTGAGCCCGCATGACAGGCTGATCCTCGACCGCCATCTGCGCTGCGTGGGCGACCCGGTTGCCATCGTCGCGGCGCAGACCGAGCGGCAGGCGCTGGCGGCGATGAAGCTCATCCGCGTGCGCTACAGCGTGCTGCCCGCCGTGCTCGACGCGCGCGAGGCGATGGACAACCCGGTCGTGCTGCACCCGGAGGAGGACTGGCGCGCGCTCGTCCCCTGCGGGGCGGACAACCGCCGCAACCTCGTGGCGCAGGGTGTGGAGAGCGACGGCGATGTGGACGCTGAGCTGGCCGCCTGCGACGTCGTGCTCGAGCGGGAATACGCCACGCGCGCCAATCAGCAGGCGATGATGGAGACGTTCCGCACGTTCGCGCGCACGGACGCTTACGGACGGCTGGAGATCGTCTCCTCGACGCAGATTCCCTTCCATGTGCGGCGCATCGTGGCGACGGCGCTGCAAATTCAGCCCAGCCGCGTGCGCGTCGTCAAGCCGCGCATCGGCGGCGGCTTCGGCGCGAAGCAGACGGCGGTGAGCGAGGTCTATCCCGCCATCGTCGCGCTCAAAACGGGCAAGCCCGCGATGCTCGTCTTTACCCGCGAGGAATCGATGACGGTTTCCTCCCCACGCCACGCCATGCGGATGCGCGTGCGGCTGGGCGCGATGCGCGACGGCACCATCCGCGCCATCGACCTGCATACGCTCTCCAACTCCGGCGCGTACGGCGAGCACGGCCCCACGACGGTCGGCCTGTCGGGGCACAAGTCCATCCCGCTCTACACCCACAGTCTGCGCGCGTTCCGCTTCGCGTGGGATGTGGTCTACACCAATACGATGAGCGCTGGCGCCTACCGCGGCTACGGCGCGACGCAGGGGCTGTTTGCGGTGGAATCCGCCGTGAACGAGCTGGCGCACGAGCTGGGCATGGACCCCATCGCGCTGCGGGAGAGGAACATGGTGCGCGAGGGCGAGGTCATGCCGGCGTATTACGGCGAGACGGCCGCGAGCTGCGCCGTGGACCGCTGCCTCGCGCGTGCCAAAGAGATGATCGGCTGGGAGGAGAAGTATCCCGCGCGCACGCTGGAGAACGGGCATATCCGCGCCGTCGGCGCGGCGCTGGCGATGCAGGGCTCCGGCATCGCGGGCGTGGACACGGGCGCGGTATCCATCCGGCTCGGCGAGGACGGTTGCTACAATATGTCCATCGGCGCGACGGACATGGGCACGGGCTGCGATACCATCCTCGCGCAGATCGCCGCGCAGAGCCTCGACTGCCCGGTGGAGAGCATCAGCGTGCATGGCGTGGATACCGACGCCTCGCCCTACGACTGCGGCTCCTACGCCTCGAGCACGACGTATGTGACGGGCATGGCCGTGGTCAAAACCTGCGAAGTGCTCAGAGAGAAGATCACGCGCGCGGGCGCGACGCTGCTGGGCTGCGATGTGCGGGAGGCGGAATTCGAGGGCGACGGCGTGCGCGCACCGGACGGCGCGTTGATGCCGCTCGGCGAAATCGCCGCGCAGAGCATGACCGCGCAGACGGGCGAGCTATCCGCCTGCGTGGCGAACGGCTCGCCGGTGTCGCCGCCGCCGTTCATGGCAGGCTGCGCGGAGATCGACTACGACCCGGAGACGGGCGAGGTGAAGGTGGTCGATTACGCGGGTGTGGTGGACTGCGGCACGGTCGTCAACCCGAACCTCGCGCGCGTGCAGACCGAGGGCGCGATTTTGCAGGGCATCGGCATGACGCTCACCGAGCGCCCGGAGGTGGATGCGCGCGGCAGGACGGTCAGCAATTCATTCATGCAGTACAAGCTCCCCACGCGGCTTGACGTTGGAAGCATCCGCGTGGCGTTCGAGCCGAGCTACGAGCAGACTGGCCCCTTTGGCGCGAAGTCCATCGGTGAGTGCGTCATCAACACGCCTGCGCCCGCCATCTGCGAGGCGATCTACAATGCCTGCGGCGTGCGCGTGCGCGAGCTGCCGGTCACGCCCGAAAAGCTGCTGCTGGGCGTGCGGACATGAGGCTGGGCGCCGTGCTGCTGGCGGCGGGCAGAAGCCTGCGCTTTGGGCGGGAGGACAAGCTGCTTGCCGACGCGGGCGGGCGGACGATGCTTTCCCGTGCGCTTGAAACCCTGAATGCGCTTGATGCGGACGAGCGAGCCGCCGTGGTATCCTCGGAGGAAGCGTCAAAGCTGGCCGAAGAAGTCGGCTTTGACGTCGTGCGCAATGACGAGCCGGAGGCGGGCCTGTCCCGCTCCATCGCGCTGGGCGTGCTGTGGGCGCACGCGAAGGGCTGCGACGCTGTGCTGCTGGCCGTGGCCGATCAGCCGCTGCTCACGGCGGAATCGCTGGCGGCGCTGCTTGCGGCGTTTCGGCGGACGGGACGCGTGGCCTGCCTGGCGGACGAGAGCCACAGGGGCAACCCCGCGGTGTTCCCCGCGGCGTGCTTTGACGAGCTGCTTGCGCTGCGCGGCGACCGCGGGGCGAAGGGCGTGCTGCGCAAGCATGAGGATGAGCTGACCGTCGTGCGCTGCCGGTATCCCTGCGAGCTGGTTGACGCGGACGAGCCGCAGGCGCTCGAGCGGCTGCGAGGCCGGCTCGTGCAGCGCGAAGAATAAAAGAACAATGCCATGCGGTCTGTGCGCCCAAAAGCGGCCACAGACCGCTTTTTGTGCAGTTTCGTCGGGGAAGATGCCCGCTTGCTGGTGATTCTGGCGGCTTGAAAACGCCGGGGGAAGCGAGTATAATACCGCTGTTTTCGCGCGGAGACGACGGCGGAATGGGCCGCGCGCCTTTGCGCAGGCCGGAGTAACGAATTTGCCCCGCCGGGGCGGAGGAGGATCATGACCAAGGATTTGACGCAGGGATCGCCGGTTCGGCTGATTCTCGGCTTTGCGCTGCCGCTGCTGGCGGGGATGCTCTTTCAGCAGCTCTACAGCTTTGTCGATACGATGATCGTCGGGCGCTTTCTCGGCGTGACGGCGCTGGCCGGGGTCGGCGCGACGGGCTCCATCAACTTCCTCGTGCTGGGCTTCTGCATGGGCATCTGCTCGGGCTTTGCCATCCCGGTAGCGCAGCGCTTCGGCGCGCGGGAGGAAAGCCGGATGCGCGAGTTTGTGGCCAACGGCGCGTGGACGGCCGCGGCCTTCGCCGTCGTCATCACCGTGCTGACGGTGGTCTATTGCCGCGACATCCTCATGGCGATGAATACCCCGCAGGACTGCTTCGAGGAAGCCTACAATTATATCGTGGTGATCTTCGCGGGCATTCCGTTCACGATTCTCTACAACCTGCTCTCGGGCTACCTGCGCTCGCTGGGGGACAGCCGCACGCCGCTGTTCTTCCTGATTCTCTCGTCCGTGCTCAACGTGGCGCTTGACTTGGCGCTCATCCTCGTCTTCCACATGGGCGTGCTCGGCGCCTCGCTGGCGACGGTCATCAGCCAGGCGATTTCCGGCGGGCTGTGCCTCGTCTGGATTGCGTGCAAATTCCCGATTCTGCGCATCACCCGCGAGGAATGGAGGCTTCGCTCCGCGCGCGTGAAGGAGCTGTGCGCCTACGGCGTGCCGATGGGGCTGCAATACTCGATCACCGCTATCGGCAGCGTGATTTTGCAGGTGGCCGTCAACTCGCTCGGCTCGCTGGCGGTGGCCGCCGTGACGGCGGGCAGCAGGGTGCTGTGCTTTCTCGCCTGCCCGTTTGACGCGCTGGGCTCGACCATGGCGACCTACGGCGCGCAGAACGTCGGCGCAAGCCGCTACGACCGCCTCAATCGCGGCCTGATCGCAGCCTCGGCGATGGGCTTTGCGTATTCCGCGCTGGCCTTTGCCATCGCATGGTTCTTCGGCCCGGCCCTGACGCAGCTCTTTGTCACCGGAGGCGGCAACGAGGAGCTCATCCGCCTGTCGCAGCAGTACATGGTCGTCAACGTGGTCTTCTATCCGATGCTCACGCTGGTCAACGTCGTGCGCTTCATGATTCAGGGCATGGGCTTCTCCGCCTTTGCGATCCTCGCGGGCGTGATGGAGATGTTCGCCCGCGGCGCCTGCGGCATCTGGCTGGTGCCGCTGTGGGGCTTCTTTGGCGCGTCGCTGGGCGGCCCGCTGGCGTGGGTCTTTGCCGACGCCTTCCTGATTCCTGCCTATTTCAAGTGCCTCCGCACGCTGATGAGCCGCGCGCACCATCTCAATGCTGCCGCGCAGGGAGCGCCCGGCGACTGAGCCCTCTTGAGCGTCCTTCGGGGCGCTTTTTGCGTTCAGGTGCGATTTCGCTCTCGCGGGGATGGATTTTCACCGGATGATATGGTATCATGATGGTCTACAGCGCCGCTCAGGCGGCGGGGAGAGGGGTTAGGCAGATGAGCAATTGTGTCTTTGGCGCGGCGGACGTGCTGCTTCCGCGCGTGAATGAAATGGAGAAGTGGGCTGTTGTGGCGTGCGATCAGTTTTCCTCCGAACCGGAATACTGGGCGCGCGTGCGCAGGGAGATTGGCGATGCGCCCTCGGCGCTGAACCTGATTCTGCCCGAGGCCGAGCTGGGCGCGCAGGGCGAGGCGGAGCGCATCGCGCAGATTCATGCCGCCATGCGCGCGTATCTGGCGCGCGGCGTGTTTGAAAAGCATGAGCGTGCGTTTGTCTACGTCGAGCGCACGCTGCTTGGCGGCGCGGTGCGCAGGGGCGTGGTCGGCATGGTCGATCTGGAGGAGTATGATTACCGCGCGGGCGCGCAGGCCGCCGTGCGCGCGACGGAGAAGACCGTCGTCGAGCGCATCCCGCCGCGCATGGCGATCCGCCAGGGGGCGGCGGTCGAACTGCCGCATGTGCTGCTGCTGTGCGACGACGAGCGGCGCGCGCTCATTGAGCCGCTGACGCTTAAAAAGGACAGCCTGCCGCTGCTGTATGATTTTGAGCTGATGGAGCACGGCGGGCGCATCGCCGGGTATCTGGTGCAGGGCGGGGAGGCCCGCGAGCTGGAGGCGCGCATCGAAGACTATGAGGCGCGCTGCATGGAGAGCAGCGGGCTTTGCTACGCCGTGGGCGACGGCAATCACTCTCTGGCAGCGGCCAAGGCCTGCTATGAGGCGCAGAAGGCCGCGCAGGGCGGCGCGGCGGACAGCCTGGCGCGCTTTGCGCTGGTGGAGCTGGAGAACATCCGCGATGAGGCGCAGGTCTTTGAGCCAATTCACCGCATCGTGACGGGCGTGCAGCCCGACGCGCTGCTCTCGGCGTTTGAGGAGCGCTGCGGCGCAGCGCAGGGGCATCGCGTTGCGTGGGTTGCCGGGGAGCGTCGCGGCAGCGTGACGCTCAGCGCCGCCATCAGCCCGCTGGCCGTCGGCGTGCTGCAGGGCTTTCTGGATGAATACCTCAAGGAGCACGGCGGGCAGATTGACTACATCCACGGCGAGGATGTGCTGGAGCGTCTGGCACAGCGCGCGGACGCCGTCGGCTTCCTGCTGCCGCCGATGGAAAAGGGGCAGCTCTTTGACGGCGTGGTGAAGGACGGCTCCCTTCCGCGCAAGACCTTCTCGATGGGTCACGCCTGCGAAAAGCGGTATTATCTCGAAGCGCGCAGGATCGCGCCGTAAGGCGATGCGCGGCATATTTCTCACAGCCTTTATCCCTCTGGGGAGAGGCTGTTTATTTGACCTATAGGAAATTGCGTCACCATCGGCCACGAAGGAAAAGGAAGGGAGAATACAGAGTGGGTCGGAAGTGGGAGCGGGCACTGCCCGCTTTTTGTGCACCTTAGGAAATTGCGTCACCATCGGCCACGAAGGAAAAGGAATGGAGAATACAGAGTGGGTCGGAAGTGGAAGCGGGACTGCACACTTTTTGTGCACCTTATACTATTTTGCGGCTAAAATCTAGCTTTGCAGAATCAGCCCCGTTTCAATCGTAGGATGCTTCGCATCCTGCTCTGAAACTGCTTTTTCTTTTGAACAATAAGGGAACATTGGGCTGCCGACCCGGGAAACCCGCAT
>JALFHA010000317.1 GCA_022776785.1 Clostridiales bacterium
CATCTTCCCCGGCTCGGAGATCTACGGCGGCCTCGCCAACAGCTGGGACTACGGCCCGCTGGGCGTGGAATTCAAGAACAACGTCAAGCGCGCGTGGTGGAAGAAATTCGTGCAGGAGAACCGCTACAACGTCGGCCTCGACTGCGCGATCCTGATGAACCGTCAGGTGTGGGTGGCCTCCGGCCATGTCGGCAACTTCAACGACCCGCTGATGGACTGCAAGGCCTGCAAGGCCCGCTTCCGCGCGGACAAGCTCATCGAGGACTGGGCGGCGGCCAACAATCAGGAGATTGAGGCCGACGGCTGGAGCAACGAGCAGCTTGAGGCGTTCATCGAGGAAAAGCAGATTCCCTGCCCGACCTGCGGCAAGCACGACTTCACCGGCATCCGCAAGTTCAACATGATGTTCAAGACCCATCAGGGCGTGACCGAGGACGCCAGCAACGAGATCTATCTGCGCCCGGAGACGGCGCAGGGCATCTTCGTCAACTTCCCGAACGTGGCGCGCACCACGCGCCGCAAGCTGCCCTTCGGTGTGTGCCAGGTGGGCAAGAGCTTCCGCAATGAGATCACGCCGGGCAACTTCATCTTCCGCATTCGCGAGTTCGAGCAGATGGAGCTGGAGTTCTTCTGTATGCCGGGTACGGACCTCGAGTGGTTCGCCTACTGGCGCGAGTACTGCCACAACTGGCTGCTCGGCCTGGGCATCAGCGAGGAGCACCTGCGCCTGCGCGACCACAAGCCTGAGGAACTGGCACACTACTCCAAGGCGACGACGGACTTCGAGTATCTGTTCCCGTTCGGCTGGGGCGAGCTCTGGGGCGTGGCTGACCGCACAGACTTCGACCTCAAGGCGCACCAGACGACCTCCGGCAAGAGCATGGAGTACCTCAACCCCACCACGGGCGAGAAGGTCATCCCGTACGTCATCGAGCCATCTCTGGGCGCGGACCGCGCGGCGCTCGCCTTCCTGTGCGAGGCCTACGAGGAGCAGCCGCTCGAGGGCGGCGACATGCGCGTGGTGATGCACCTGCATCCGGCGCTGGCACCCTACAAGTGCGCGGTGCTGCCGCTGCAGAAGAACAAGCTGGGCGAGAAGGCCACCGAGGTCTACGACATGCTCAGCAAGCACTTCATGGTCGATTACGACGAGACGGGCTCCATCGGCAAGCGCTACCGCCGTCAGGATGAGATCGGCACGCCGATGTGCGTGACGGTGGACTTTGACACGCTGGAGACCGGCATCGTCACCGTGCGCGACCGCGATACGATGCAGCAGGAGCGCGTGAGCATCGACGAGCTCGTCGCGTATATCCAGAAGAAGATCGAGTATTGATGTGCGCAGGAGGCTGACGGCGGGCGGCGCACGCGGAAAGAGGAGGACTGCTTTTGAGCTTTGAAGCGCTGCTTCGGGAGCTGACGATGATCGTGGCGCAGATTCACTCGTTTCTGCTCCACCTGAACGACGGCTTTGAGCTGAGGCTCGGCGATAAGGATCTGCACTTCATCATCATGGCCGTGCTGGGAATGCTGCTGTTCTTCATGGTGCATTTCGTCTTCAAGCGGCTGGCCAGATGGAGCGTGACGGCGATTTCGTTCATCTACGTCTTCACGCTGATGACGGTGCTGGGCTTCGCCATCGAGGTCGGACAGAAGATCACGGGCACGGGTGAGATGGACTTTGGCGACGTGGTGGCCGGGCTCTATGGCGTGCTGGCGTTCTTTGCCGTCTATACGGCCTATCGCGTGCTGGTGCTGCTCATCTCGCGGCTCAGAAACAGGCACAGGGAAAGAAAATCAGCCTCCGGCAGAGGAGAATAACGCAATACAAAGCGGGCGCTGCGGCAGGAAAAACTGCCGTCAGCGCCCGCTGTCGTTTTGGGGGTCAGCCCTCCTTCGTGCCGCTGTCGTAGCCGACGCGCAGCACGATGGCCTGCGCAAAGTCGCCGAATTTTTCGCCGAACAGGTTCAGCCCGCCGACATGCTCCGCATCCGGATGCACGCCGATGCGCAGCGACACATAATCGCACCCGGCCAGCGCCAGGCTCTCCAGCGTGACCGGGGAGAAGGGCTCCCCGTCGAGCTGGCAGCCGTCGCGGTCGATGCGCCACGTCTTGAGCAGGCCGAACTGGGAGGAGGTGTCGCTCCACCACGACGGGTTGAGCCGCCCCCTTCGGCTGCCGTAGTCGCCGGGGCTGACCCATGTGCCCAGCTCCGTGCCGTTGACGGCGATGAAAATATCGCTCTTGAAGTCGCTGCGGTAGAGCGGCGCGTTGGAGGAGAGCTCCATGGACAGCTCGAGCCACTCGACCTGTCCGGGAGCGATATCGCCCAGAGAGAAGCGGTATTCCAGCGTGCCCGCGTGGAACCAGAGCATCTGCGCGCGGATGCGGTCGGGGTGGTAGAACGTGTGCGGCGCGTTGCTCTCACCGATCCACGCGTGCTCGGAAACCATGCCGCATTCCGGCTCGACGCCCTCGGCAATGGCATAGCTGCCGATGGGCAGGTGGAGCGTGAGGGCGCTTTCGCCATCCTCCGCCTCGGGCGAGAGGGACATGCTGACCGTCTCCACCCGGCGGGAGCAGAGCTTCATCGCCCCGCGGATGCCGGGCTGGATGTCCGCGGCGATCAGGCCGGCCTCCTCGAGCTGGCGCACGTTGAGCGCGGCGGTGGAGACGGGCATGGACAGGGCCTCGGCCAGCTCGTTGACGTTCATGGAGCGGGCGCACAGCAGGCCGAGCATTTTGACGCGCATAGGAGAGGAAAGCGCCTTGGCGACGGGGCAGAGGCACTCGGGATGGCTGATGGAGAGGCTGATGTGCTTGCTTTCGTCGGCGATGGGCTGCATGGAAAGCACCTCCTGTGTGTTTGATGGGGCAACGGGATGCCGGCAATGCACAAGGAATAAGACTCGGCCTATTATAAGACAAAAATTGTACGAATACAAGAATAAATTTTAGGAGAATTGCAAAATTTTTTGCAAAATTCGCACCGCATGGGTGCGGGTAAACCGGTGCGCAGGGTGTGGAATTTTGAAAAACGGGTGAAATGCAGCGCGGCGCCTTCCCCGGAAAGGGAAAAGACGCCGCGGCGGCTGTATGTTCGTTTGTGTTGGACGGGGGATTACAGGCATCCGCCGTACTCTGCGCGCACGAGGCGGCGGAAGGCTTCAAGCGAGCGCTCGACCTTCTCCGTGCCGGTGCAGTAGGCGATGCGGAAGTAGCCCGGCACGCCGAAGGTATCGCTGGGCACGAGCACCAGCCCATAGCGGAGGGCCTTGCGGCTGAAATCGACGGCGCTTGGCTCCGGGCATTTGGGGAACATGTAGAACGTGCCGCCCGGGCGCACCAGCTCAAAGCCGAGGCTCAGCAGCTCATCTGCGAGCAGGTTCATGTTCGTCTCGTAGACGGAGAGGTCGGCGGTCATGCCGATGACCTCCGCGACGGCGAGCTGCATGAGCGAGGACGGGCAGTTGTGCCCGATGCCGCGGGAAATCTGCCCGCACATCGTCGCCAGCATGGCCGAGACGCCGCTTTCGGGATTGACGGCCAGATAGCCGATGCGCTCGCCCGGCAGGGACAGGCTCTTGGAGAAGGAGTAGCAGGAGATGGTGCGCGGATAGAAGCGTGAGACATAGGGCGCGCTCTGACCGCCGAAGACGATCTCGCGGTAGGGCTCGTCGGAGATGAGCCAGATCTTGTGGCCGTATTCGCGCTCCTTGCGGGCGAGCAGCTCGGAGAGCCGGGTCAGGGTCTGCGCGGAGTAGACCGCGCCGGAGGGATTGTTGGGCGTGTTGATGAGCACGGCCTGCACCTTCGGGCCGAGCATGGCCTCGAACGCGTCAAAGTTGATCTGGAAATCGCGCGTGGAGGCGGGCACGACGCGCAGCGTGGCGCCGGTCAGATCGACGTAGGGGTGATACTCGGGGAAGAACGGCGCGAAGGTGAGCACCTCGTCTCCCGGCCCGGTGACGAGGCGGAAGGCGTGGGCCAGCGCGCCCGCCGCGCCGGAGGTCATGAAGATGTCGTCCGGCGCATAGTGCATGGAAAAGCGCGCGTTGAGCGAGTCGGCCACGGCCCGGCGCACGGAGGGGATGCCGAGGCTGGGGCTGTAGCCGTGCACCTCGATGGAGCTGCGCGTGGCCAGCAGGCGCACAATCGCGTCGTTGAATGCCTGCGGCACGGGTACGGACGGGTTGCCGAGGCTGTAATCGAATACGTTCTCCTCGCCGATTTCGGCCTTGAGCGCTGTAGCGCGCTCGCTGAGCTCGCGGATGACGGATTTGCCGGAGAGCATGGCCCTGTAGGTTTCGGAAATCATGGAGCATTCCTCCCTTTTTCGGATGGATGAGCAGCTTACAGCGCCAGCGCTGCGTCGATGGCGGCGAGCTCCTGTGCACAGAGCGGCGGGAAGCTCAGCGCGGCGAGGTTTTCGATGATCTGCTCCGGGCGGCTCGCGCCGATGAGCGCGGAGGTGACGGTTTCGTCGCGCAGCACCCACTGCAGGGCGAGCTGTGCGAGCGTCTGCCCGCGCGCGGCGGCGATTTCGGAGAGCGCGGCGGTGCGCACGCGCAGGCTGCCGTCGATCATCTCCGGCTTCAGGTAGCGCGGGTCATGCCCGGCGCGGCTGTCGGCGGGGATGCCGTTCTGGTATTTGCCGGTCAGCCGTCCGCCGGCCAGCGGGCTGAAGACGATGGAGCCCACGCCCTCGCGGCGCAGCACGTCGGTCAGGCCGCCCTCAATCCAGCGGTCGAGCATGTTGTAGCGCGGTTGGTGGATGAGCAGCGGCGTGCCCAGCGCCCGGAGGATGCGCACGGCCTCGGCCGTCTGCTCCGCGCTGTAATTGGAGATGCCGACGTAGAGCGCCTTGCCGCTGCGCACAATCTGGTCGAGCGCGCCCATCGTCTCCTCCAGCGGCGTGTTCGGGTCGGGGCGGTGGTGATAGAAGATGTCTACATAGTCAAGGTTCATGCGCCGCAGGCTCTGGTTCAGGCTGGAGATCAGGTACTTGCGGCTGCCCCAGTTGCCATACGGGCCGGGCCACATGTCGTAGCCCGCCTTCGTGGAGATGATGAGCTCGTCGCGGTGGGGCTTCCAGTCGCGCAGCATGTGCACGCCGAAATTGCGCTCCGCCTCGCCGTAGGGCGGGCCGTAGTTGTTGGCAAGGTCAAAGTGCGTGATGCCGTGGTCGAACGCCGTGCGCAGGATGTCGCGCTGCGTGCCAAACGGCGTGATGTCGCCGAAATTATGCCACAGCCCCAGCGAAATCGCCGGGAGCAGCAGGCCGCTCCTGCCGCAGCGGCGGTAGGTCATGCCGTCGTAGCGGGCGGGGGAGGGGATGTAGGTCATGAGGAAACCTCCTTTGTCGGGCGCTTTGTTGTGCAATCTCCCTTCGCGAGGTATCGGGTACAGAGCTGCGGGATATGCATGGCTACGCCGCTGATGCGGCCGGCATCATGCCGGTTTCCTGTATCATACTCCTGTTAGGCGGAATTGTCCATCGGGGAATTGTGCGGAGCGGCGGATTCTGCTCCTGCGCAGCGCTTGGGGGCTGCGTCCGTTCACAGCGGGAAAAAAAGACGGCCAGTGCTTGACGCACCGGCCGTCCTGTAGTACAATAAGTCAAGAGATAGGGGTCTCGCACGACGCACTCCGCTTCGGAGACATCGGAAAATTCCATCTATGCCGCCGCTGTAGCGCCAACTACACGGCGGCTTGCTTTTTATTGCTTACGACCCAGCGTGTACACCGAGATCAGCAAAGAGGCTACGGACGCGATAAAGCCCAAAAGGCTCAACAAATCGCCGTTGCTCATCAGCTCACCTCCTCTTCTGTATCGCAGAAGCGGAGGAAACCACCGTGCAAGGCTCTTGACCTGCACTACATCAGCATCATATCACAGCGGACGGTGCTGTTCAAGCCCTTTGTGAGCAATTAGGCCTCTCTCCTGCTGCGCGCGAGCACGGACTTCAAAAACTGCCCGGTGTAGCTTCTCTCGCAGGCGGCGACCTCCTCCGGTGTGCCCTCGCACACCAGCGTGCCGCCGCCGTCGCCGCCCTCCGGGCCGAGGTCGATCACGTAGTCGCACGCCTTGATGACGTCGAGGTTGTGCTCGATGATGAGCACCGAGTTGCCGCCCCTGGCGAGCTCGCGCAGCACGGCGACCAGCCGCTCGCAGTCGGCCATGTGCAATCCGGTCGTCGGCTCGTCGAGCACGTAGAAGGTCTTGCCCGTCGAGGTGCGGGAAAGCTCCGTGGCCAGCTTGACGCGCTGCGCCTCGCCGCCGGAGAGCGTTGTGGAGGGCTGCCCCAGACGGATATAGCCCAGCCCAACGTCATACAGCGTTTGCAGCTTGCGCGAGATGCGCGGGTATGCCTCGAAGAAGGGGATAGCCTCCTCGACGGTCATATCCAGCACGTCGGCGATGGACTTGCCCTTGTAGGTGACCTCCAGCGTCTCGCGGTTGTAGCGCTTGCCCTTGCAGACCTCGCAGGGGACGTACACGTCCGCGAGGAAGTGCATCTCGATGCGCAGGATGCCGTCGCCGGAGCAGGCCTCACAGCGGCCGCCGCGCACGTTGAAGGAGAAGCGGTTCTCCTTGTAGCCGCGCGCCTTGGC
>JALFHA010000326.1 GCA_022776785.1 Clostridiales bacterium
TCCAAACCTGCTTGAGGGATTTCATCCCTCAAACTCCCTTCTTCGCTTCGCGCTTATATTCGAGCTTTTAAGTGCAAGTCAGTATAAGCCTTTCGCAGATGGGGCAGGGCGCCTTCACGGCGTGCCTGCCCTTTTGGGTGCGCCGCTTTACAAAACGGGCAAGTTGGAGTATGATGGACGGCAGGCGGGCAAGGTTTGCCCGCAGACTGGCGAGTTTTGAAAGGACAGCGAAAACAGCGATGACAAAGCAGAATATTTCCTCCCGCATCGTCCTGCCGGGGCGCAACGACCCGTGCTGGTGCGGCAGCGGGCGCAAGTACAAGGTCTGCCACGCGCAGATCGACGAGCGCGTGGAGCAGATGCGCGCGCTGGGGCATGAGGTGCCCCGCCGCGACATGCTCAAGACGCCGGAGCAGATCGAGAAGATCAAAAAGAGCTGCGCGGTCAACATGGCGGTGCTCGACGAGGTGACCGCGCACATCCGCGAGGGCATGACGACGGCAGAGATCGACCGCATCGTCCGCGAGACGACGAAAAGGCTCGGCGGCATTCCCGCGCCGCTTGGCTACGAGGGCTATCCATACAGCGTGTGCACCTCGGTCAACGATCAGGTCTGCCACGGCTTTCCCTCTGAGAAGGTGGTGCTTGAGAGCGGCGATATCGTCAATGTCGATTGCTCCACGATTGTGGACGGGTATTTCTCCGATTCCTCGCGGATGTTCTGCATCGGCGAGGTCAGCGCGGAAAAGAAGAAGCTCGTCGAGGTCACGCGCGAGTGCGTGCAGCGCGGGCTTGAGCAGGTCAGGCCGTGGGGCTTCATGGGCGACATGGGTCAGGCCGTCAACGACCACGCGCGCGCGAATGGCTACAGCGTCGTGCGGGAAATCGGCGGGCACGGCGTGGGACTTGAGTTCCACGAGGATCCGTGGGTGTCCTATGTCACAAAGCGGGGCACGGAGATGCTGCTGGTGCCGGGCATGATCTTCACCATCGAGCCGATGGTCAACATGGGCGCGCCGGACGTTTGCTATCTGGAGGACAACGACTGGGAGGTCTACACCGAGGACGGCTCGCCCTCCGCGCAGTGGGAGATCATGGTGCTGGTGACACAAAACGGGCATGAGGTGCTCTGCTGGTAGACTGACTGACTGGACGACTGCATGAATTTCCGAATTTTTGCATGTTATCCTGGAAAATACTTCAAATAGTTTTGAGAAAGCCAAGAAAATCGTCGAAATAATAGAAAAATAGAAGATGCTGGAAAATTGGCATGAAATTCCTTGACACGCAGAATTCATCTGCCGTATAATATGCACATTCCGCCGGATACCCTTTCATCCGGCGGCTACTGATTAAAGGGAGGTCTTCCATGATGAAAAGATTCCTTGCTTTCGTGCTTTGCGCGTGCCTGTGCGCCGCTGCGGGATGTGCCGCGGCTGAGTCCTATGTGATCGCAACCGATACCGTCTTCAAGCCCTTTGAGTATACCGACGCCTCCGGCAATTTCGTGGGCATCGATGTGGACATCCTCGCGGCCATCGCCGAGGATCAGGGCTTTGAGTACACGCTCAACAGCCTTGGCTGGGATGCGGCTATCGCGGCCTGCCAGGCCGGTCAGGCGGACGGCATGATCGCCGGCGCGTCCATCACCGACGAGCGCAAGGCCAACGGCTGGATCTTCTCCGACGGCTACTTCGACGCGACCCAGTGCATGACCGTCGCCTCCGGCAGCGACATCGCCTCCTTTGACGACCTCGCGGGCAAGACCGTCGCCGTCAAGACCGGCACGCAGGGCGCCGCCTACGCCGAGAGCCTCAAGGATCAGTACGGCTTCACGCTGACCTACTTCGAGGATTCCCCGACGATGTATCAGGCCGTCATCGGCGGTCAGGCTGTCGCATGCTTCGAGGATACCCCGATCATGGCCTCCACCATCAAGGAGAACGGCCTCCCGCTCAAGGTTGTCGAGGGCTCCGAGAACGCCGGCTCTCCCTACGGCTTCGCCGTGTTCAGCAGCGAGAAGCAGGAGCTGGTTGACAAGTTCAACGCCGGCCTGGCCAACATCAAGGCAAACGGCAAGTACGACGAGATCATCGCCAAGTATCTTGACTGATCGCGCAGCGGCTTTTCGCAGCTTCGTATCCTGAAACGGAGGGGCGCTCTCAAGCGGCGCCCGCTCCGTTTTCCATTTATCCGCAAGGTTTTGAAGGGAGGGCCTACCCGGTGGTTAAGATTCTCACCGTCTACGGCGAGCTGCTGCTGCGCGCCATGGGGCAGACGCTGCTGCTGGCGCTGTGCGGTCTGTTCTTCGCGTGCATCATCGGCCTGATCGTGGGCATGATGAGCGTCATCAAAAACAGAGTCTGCCGCGTCATTGCGGCGGTCTTTGTCGATATCATCCGCGGCGTGCCGATGATCGTGCTGGCGTATTTCGTCTTCTTCGGCGTGCCGTACCTGTGCAACACGATTCTGGGCATCGGCGGCGTGACGCTCACCGCGCTTCAGGCGGGCACCATCTGCTTGGCGCTCAACTGCGGCGCCTACATGGCCGAGATCATCCGCGCGGGCATCGAGTCCGTGGACAGGGGCCAGATGGAGGCCGCGCGCAGCCTCGGAATGCCGTACTGGCGCTCCATGCAGCGCGTCGTGCTGCCGCAGGCCATCCGCACGATGATCCCCAGCATCATCAACCAGTTCATCATCACGCTCAAGGATACGTCCATCCTGTCCGTCATCGGCTTTCCGGAGCTGGTGAACACGGCCA
>JALFHA010000374.1 GCA_022776785.1 Clostridiales bacterium
AGCCTGCCCGCAAGCAGGCTCTCCACATCCGCGCCAAGCGTCCTGCCCAGCTCCGGAAGCATCGAGATATCCGGGCAGCCCGCGCCGCGCTCCCACTTGCTGACGGCCTTGTCGCTCAGGTGCAGGCGCTCGGCCAGCTCGGC
The DNA here is from genome assembly GCA_022776785.1 of Clostridiales bacterium. Taxonomy (GTDB): domain Bacteria; phylum Bacillota; class Clostridia; order Christensenellales; family Aristaeellaceae; genus Ventricola. The sequence continues at coordinate 144 of JALFHA010000374.1, forward strand.
CTGCGTCATGCCCCGCTCCATTCTCAGCGCGCGAATCATCGCACCCATGCTCTGCGCATCCATCTTCTTCGCCTCCCTTGTCAACAGCATACCGCATCACAGACAAAAAGGCAAGAAACGCTGCGTAGAGTTTGCCCTGCATGCAGAAAAAGCGGAGAGGTCTTGCCTCCCCGCCTGTAATCTGTGCTTTGCAAAGCTCTCCCCGTCAGGTAACGCTTCGCGCATGTACTCATTCCTTAACTGTTCTCATAGCCCAGCGTGCGCAGGTCGTCCATGCGGTTGCGCCAGTCCTCGCGGATCTTGACCCAGAGCTGAAGGTTAACCTTCGTGCCGAGCAGGCTCTCAATATCCCGCCGCGCCTCCGAGCCGATGGTGCGCAGCATGGCGCCCTGCTTGCCGATGATGATTCCCTTGTGGCTGGCGCGCTCGCAGTATATGGTCGCGTGAATCTCGGTCAGCGTATCGCTGAGCTTGCGGATAGCCATCATCTCCACGCCGATGCCGTGAGGCACCTCGTCGCGAAGGTGCAGCAGCGCCTTTTCGCGGATGATCTCCGCGCAGATGACGCGCTCGGGCTGGTCGGTCATCGTGTCGTCCGGGAAGTACTTCGGCCCCTCGGGCAGATAGGAGACGATCAGCTTTTTCAGCTCGTCCATGCCGCGGCCCGTGCGCGCGCTGATGGGCACGATGGCGTCATAGCCCGCGTCCGCAAAGGAAGCGATGGCCCTCATGGTCGCCGCCTCGTCCACGGCGTCGATCTTGTTGAGCACGAGGATCTTTTTCACCCGGCGAGCGGACATATCCGCGACGATGGCGCGATCCTGCGGCCCGATGTCTGAGACATCCGCCAGAACCAGCAGCACGTCGATGCCTTCCATCGCGTCCTCGACGGACTTGACCATGTATTCGCCCAGCTTCGTGCGCGGCTTATGCAGGCCCGGCGTGTCGAGAAACACGATCTGCCAGTCCTTGTCCGTAGCCACGCCCATGATGCGGTTGCGGGTGGTCTGTGGCCTGTCGCTGACGATGGCGACCTTTTCACCGACCATCGCGTTCATCATCGTGGATTTTCCGACGTTCGGGCGGCCGACGATGGCGGCAAAGCCCGAGAAAAACGGCGTTTCGTTCTGCTTCATGCTTACCTCTGATGTGTTGATTGCTTTTCCCCGCGTCATTTGCCCAGCGAGGACGGGCCAAAGCCCTCGGGCAGCAGGTCGCGCAGCATGGCTTCGCGAACGTTGCCATCCCACGTCACCAGCACGCGCAGCTCCGGTGCGAATTCATACAGCGACTGACGGCACGCACCGCAGGGATACGGCGCGGAGCCCTCCGAGGCGATGGCGATGGCCGTAAAGCGACGCGCACCCTCGCTGACGGCCTTACACAGCGCCGTGCGCTCCGCGCAGAGCGTGTTGCCGTAAGCAGCGTTTTCGACGTTGCAGCCCGTGTACACCGTGCCATCCTCGCCAAGCAGCGCCGCGCCGACGGCATAGCCCGAATAGGGCACATAGGCATTTTTGCGCGCCTGCCGCGCCATCTCCAGCAGTCTCTCATCCGTCATGGTATCCTCTCCCTTCTGCCCGGCCTGCGTCTCATTTTCCCGCGTCAAGCCGATGGAGGAGAGCGCTTTTTCCTCCATCGCGCGCATGACGGGCTTGTCCGCGGCCTCGATGTGGTCGTAGCCCATCAGGTGAAACAGCCCGTGCGTGAGCAGATAGCCCGCCTCACGACGCTCGCTGTGCCCATATTCCTGCGCCTGCGCGCGAACGTGATCCATCGAAATGATGATGTCCCCCAGCGCGCAGACGCCCGTCTCCGCGTCGTATTCCCTTCGCAGCAGGCGCGCGCAGTCCCTGGCCGTCCTGCCCGCCGGATAATTGACCGTCGGGAAAGAGAGCACGTCCGTCGCGGCGTCCTTGCCGCGCTGCTTGCGGTTGATTTCGCGAATCCGCGCATCGTCCACGATTTCCACAAACGCGCCTGCCGGGACGCTCACGCCCTCGGCCAGCGCCGCCGCATCGGCGCAGCGCTGCAAAAGCGCCCTGTCCTCCGGCGTCAGCAGACCCATTTCATCCTCAAATTCCAGCTTCATCGCTTTTCCTCCGCCGCCTCAGGCGCGCTTCTGGCGACCTGCTTCTGAGGCTCCGCCGCTGGGGCTGCCGGCTGCGCCGCCTCCTTTTTGGCCGCACGCTGCTGCGCATGGCGCTGCGCACGGCGCAGATCGACGCTCGGGTACTCGATGCGCTCATGGAACACGCCCTGAAGCACCGTCTCAAACGCCGCGCAGATGCTGTCGATGTCCCGGAAGGTCAGCGTGCATTCGTCAAGCTGCCCATCCTCCATCTTGCCGCGCACCAGCTTGCGGATCATCGCGGAGATCTTCGCCTGCGTCGGCTCCTGAATGGAGCGCACAGCCGCCTCCACCGTATCCGAAAGCATGAGAATGGCAGCCTCGGAGGTCTGCGGCTTCGGGCCGTCATAGCGGAAGTCGGCGAGATCGACGTTCTCCTCGCCGAGCTGCTTGACCGCCTTCGCGTAGAAGTACATCACCGGCGTATCGCCGTGGTGCTGGCGGATCATGTCGATGATCGGCTCGGGCAGATGATGCTTTTTTGCCAGCTCCACGCCGTCGCGCGTGTGTTCAGTCAGGATGGCCGTCGAGACGCGCGGGTCGGTCTTGTCGTGCGGGTTTTCGCCCATCTGGTTTTCCTTGAAATACATGGGCCGCACGAGCTTGCCGATGTCGTGATAATATGCGCCGACACGGGCGAGCAGCGCGTTGGCGCCGACGGCCTCCGCCGCCGCCTCGGCCAAGTTCGCCACGATCATGGAATGGTGGTAGGTGCCCGGCGTCTCGATCATCAGGCGGCGCAGCAGCGGCTGATTCGGGTTGGACAGCTCGATCAGCTTGCCCGGCGTCACCAGATTGAACGCGGATTCGAGCATCGGCTGCAGCCCCACGCACAGGATGCCGGAGATGAAGGAGCCCAGCACCGCATAAGCGCCGCTTGAAAGCAGGCCGGTATAGTCGCTTGAGCTCATCAGGCCGATACAGACTGTCACCCCCGCGTTGATGATGCCCACAATCAGCCCGGCGACGAGCACGAACACGCGCGTAGCGTTCCTGCGCAGCAGGAAGACCGCCGATGTGCCGCCGATGGCAGTCATCAGCAGCACGGTGATCATCTGCGAGGTCAGAAGGCCCGTTCCCTTGCCGGTCAGGAACGTGAGCAGCAGCGCCATGGTGCCGTTGATCACCAGGGCAGGCTTGACGCCCATCAGATTGATGACGAGCATGGCGGCCAGCGTGACCGGCATGGCGCACACGTTGACATAGCGGCCCATCAGCAGCGAGAGCGCGATCGTCAGCAGCCCGGCGAACATCAGCACGAGCGCGCTGGCCCCCATCGTCAGCAGCTCCGGTGCGAACAGGAGCGTGAACAGGTAAACCGCCGCGAGGATCAGCACCAGAATGACCGCCAGCCCGACATAGAGCCACAGGTCAAAGCTGTTGCCGCGCAGAAGCCCCAGCGATTCAAGCACGGCGATCTGCTCCGCGCTCACGCGGTCTCCCTTGACGACGATGTTCTGATCCTGCTTGTAGACGGTCGGCTCCACGGCGTCGCGCGCCTTGGCGCGGTTTTCCTCCGTGGCCTCCTGATCGATGAGCATGTTCGGGCGCAGGCACGCGCGCAGCGTCGGAATCGCGATGTTGTACCAGAGATCCGTGCGCGTGTTGTACGCCACAATCTGCTGGATATTGTTGATGGCGTCGCTGATCTGTCCCTCTGTGATGGTCGAGACGAGGGCTGTGCGCGTGGCGGAGAGCAGGCTCTGCCCCAGCGTTTCAAAGTCCTCCTCGCTCGTATTCATGAGCGTGCGAAGCTGATAATTGCTCAGCGTGAGCCTGGTGAGCATTCCCAAGGCCTGCTCATAGTCATCCTCGGTATAGCTCTGGCCCGCCTCCGTCCAGCCGCTTCTGATCTGCGCGCCCAGCTCGCGCACGGAGCGCAGCTCGGAGAACACGGCCTCTATATCGCTGAGCACGCTGACCGCGATGGTATCGTCCTTGTAGTAGACGGGCGAAACGGCGTCGGCAGCCGCCTGTCTGCGGCGCTCCGTGGTGATTTCGTCTGTGATATCCTTGCTGGCCGTGATCGTCTTGGGCGCGACATCGCCCACCGACAGGTCGTACTGCTCCGGCGCAACGGCCAGCAGGCAGATCACCAGCAGCACGACGTAGGCCGTCGCCGCGAAGAGCACCTGCTGCACGCGCAGGCTCAGCCGCTCAATCCACGTCCGGGTGGTTTTCGGTGCGTCTTCCATCGTGGTATTCCTCCTTTGCGCGGCGCGCGTGCGCGTCATAGGCGCGGACGATCGCCTGCACCAGCTCATGGCGCACCACGTCGTGATGCGTCAGTCTCTGAATGGCCACATCCTCAACGCCCTCGAGCACCTCCACGGCCTCCATCAGGCCGCTGATGCGGCCGCGCGGCAGGTCAATCTGCGAGGGATCGCCCGTCACGACGATCCGGGAGCGGAAGCCCAGCCGCGTCAGGAACATCTTCATCTGCTCCTGCGTCGTATTCTGCGCCTCGTCGAGGATGATGAACGCGTCCGAGAGCGTCCGTCCGCGCATGTAGGCCAGCGGCGCCACCTCGATGATGCCGCGCTCCTGCATCCGCTGGCACGTCTCCGCGCCCAGCATCTCAAACATCGCGTCATACAGCGGCCGCAGGTAGGGATCGACCTTCTGATTCAGGTCACCGGGCAGGAAGCCCAGCTTCTCGCCCGCCTCCACCGCGGGACGGGTGAGCACAATGCGCTCCACCGTCTTGGCCTTGAGCGCGGCGACGGCCATCGCCATCGCCAGATAGGTCTTGCCCGTGCCCGCGGGTCCGATGCCAAAGGTCAGCGTATGGCGCTCAATGGCGCGCACATAATCGCGCTGGCCCAGCGTCTTGCAGCGGATGGGCCGGCCGCGGAAGGTCGTCGCCACCGTCTGCTGGTACAGGGTGTCAAGCGCATCCAGCTCTCCCTGCTCGCCGAGGGATACGGCGTAGCGCACCACGGCGGTATCCACCCGCTCGCCGCGCGCACACAGCGCGCCCAGCCTGCGCAGGATCTCCCGCGCGCGGTCAACCGCCGCCTCCTCGCCGCCCTCCACGACGATCTCGCCGCCGACCAGCCGCACGCGCACATGCAGGAGCTGCTCCAGCAGCCGCACATTCTCATCGCCGGTGCCAAAGAGATTCTGAATCACGCCGGATTCCGAGGTTTCCTTCAGGTCTTCTATCAAAGGAGCAGTCCTCCCGTACTTTCGCGTTTTATGGCTGCGTCTGCTGCGCTCGCTGCGCAATTCCGGTTTCCACCTCGATCACAACAGTCGCATATATGAACTCATCATCTATCATACTATAATTTGCCCATTTGTCAAGCGTTTCACTCCCGACCGGGCAGCGCTTTTTTGCAATTTCCTCCGCCGCGCCCAGCGCGAGGGCCGCCGCCGCCTCCTCCGTGCGCCGCTCGCGCAGCTTGACGGTCTCGGCAAAGGTCTCCACGCGCCTGTATGCAGGCAGAAACAGCCCGACGATGGGCTGCACCCGGACGTCCTCGTCCTGGCTGTCAAAGCGCTCGGCCTCCTGCATCACGCGCTCCCCCCACGGGGCGACGACCGTCACCCGCTCGCGCTGCCTGCCCGTCTCCACGGTGCGCGTGTGCCACAGGCTCGCCTGCGCCTCCCCCTGCGCCCACACGCGCGCGTAGACCTGCCCCTCCGCCCGGACAGCGTATACCTCGCCACCGGCCGTCCGCTCCTCGCCGCGCACGAGCACCTGTCCGGCGCGCACGGCCTGTCCCGCCTCGACCGCCGGGGTGCCGCTCGACGCCCATATGCGCGTGACGATGCCCGGCTGGGAGGCGATCAGATCAAGCCCCTCGCCCGGAACGGCCAGCTCCTCGCCGATGCGCGCGCGCTGGCAATTGACCACCAGCGTGCTTCCCTCAAAGCGCACGCCCGCGAAGGAAAGTCCCGGCAGCGCGTATTCGAGTCTCGCGCGCAGGCTGTCCGTGGAGAGCGCGCGCCTGAGCCGCCCCGGCCTGACGCCGGCTTCCAGCAGTTCCGTGCGCACGGCGGCCTCATTTTCCCCCGCGCCGAGGATTTCTACGCGCAGCAGCAGCCGGGAGGACGCCGCCGCCAGCGCAATGCCAAGCAGCGCGGCGGCCACCAGCGTGCTTCTGCGCGCTGCCCAGCGTGCGGCGCGCAGCGTCAGCCCGGCACGCACCTCGCGCACCATCCAGCCAAAGCGCGCGCATAGCGCCTCGAGCGCCCGCCTCTGGCGAAGCCCCACGCGCACGCGCAGCGTCCTCTCCCCGCTTCTGTACACATTCCGCAGTACCACGCCCTCCTGCGCTGCCGCGCGCAGCAGCTTTTCAAGGTTCAGGCCTTCGATCTCAAGCGTCACGCTCACGGCACAGCCCCCTGTCCCGGCGTTTTCGCGTAGCTCGCCCCGAGCACATCCTCCCCAACGATGACCGCCGCATCAAAGGAAAGCTCGCGCAGGCGCAGCCCCTCGCCCAGCACGGTCAGCACGCCGCCATCCGTCCGCAGGCGGATGCGCCCTGAGCTCAGCTCGATGACGCCGCGCTGCCCCTCCACCAGCGCGGCGGTGCGCCCGGTCAGCGTCACGCGCGCGCCGCCGCCCAGCGCATCCTCCGGCAAACCCATATTCAGCGCCAGCCTTCGCACATGCCTCCCGCCCATCGCGCACGCCCCCTTCCGCAGCTACTCCGTTTCCCTGCGAGAATATGCGCGGACGCAGCGCAAGAGAACAGGGCCGCCGGCTCATGGCCGACAGCCCCGAACTGCTGACAACAGGGATCTCTCCCCGGAGGGGGAGAGCATTCCCTCCTATGCATCTTTTATCAGTGCGCAGTGCGCAGCGCATTTTCCTGCCCCAGCGCATAGAGATTGTCGTAGCGGACGACGCGCTTGACGGTCAGCGTCAGCTCGAAGTATTCCTCCAGAGCCTCCTGACACCGGCGGATGTGCAGCATCATCTGCTCGTAAACCTCGTCGCCGTCCATCTCCTCGCGGGGCATCCCGATGAGGCGCATGTGATGCGGATTGATAATCAGCAGCACGAAGCACATGCGGCCGTTGTCGCACTCGAAGATGTTGCGCAGCGCGTTTTCCAGCCGTTCCCGGCCATAGCGCCAGACCTCTGCCAGAAAGTAATCGCCCTGCGGCAGCCGGAACGACGCCGTGCAGATGGGACGGGCAGCATCCACGTCGGTGAGCTTGAGCTCGCGCATCCGCTCGTCGATCTTCTCCCGGTCATAGGGCATCCCGCGCAGCAAGTCGCAGAAGAATTCCTCCTGAATGGCCTTTGTCAGGTCGTCCACCTGCTTTTGCTGCCTCGCCGCGTCGCGGGAGGACAGCGTTCTGCGCGCCCGGCTGATCTCCCGGCGCAGCCGCGCCTCGTCGCGCGCCGTTTCCACGCCCATCATCTCGGGCCGCTTGGACAGATAGGCCAGAAAGCGCTTGCCCTCGCTGACGGACAGCAGCGAAGAAACCGCGTCATATCGCTCCTTTGTCAGGCAGGCAATCCCCTCCTCGGCGCTCCTGACGACGCAGGGGCGCTCAAAGCCCAGGTTCTCCCACTCGGCAAAATGCTCATACAGCTCGCAAACCTCAGCCTTATCGCAAACCAGAAGCAGTCTGTACATAATTCCTCCCTCCGCGCATCGCCCCGGACGCCCTTCTGTTCTCCACCCGTGCCGCAAAGCGCGGCACAGGCAGCTCCCATTCCCAGCAGGCAGTCCATCTGACAATACCAGATGGATTCATTATAGATGAAAACGTCCCGAGTGACAAGCGCTTACAAAATCTTTACAGAAAAAAGGAAAAACCGCCCAAGAATCCGCTCGGATTCTTGGACAGTTCCGTATAATCTGTCGAAAACGCGGCTCTTACGCCTCCAGCCCCAGGCGGCGGAAAACCTCGTCCACATGCTTGTAATGATAGGAAAGGTCGAAGCACCGCTCAAGCTCCTCGTCGCTGAGCAGGTCGCGGACGACAGGCTCCTGCGCGATCAGCTCGCGGAACGGACGCTTCTCCTCCCACGCGCGCATGGCGTTGCGCTGCACGCAGTCATAGGCGGTCTCGCGCAGCATTCCCTTTTCGATGAGCGTGAGCAGCACGTGCTGGGAGTTGGTCAGCCCGTAGCTCATGCTCATGGAGCGCAGCATGTTCTCCGGATAGACAAACAGGTCGCCAAGGATGCGCGTCATCAGCGTGAGCATATAGTCAAGCAGCTCGGTCGCGTCCGGCAGGATAATGCGCTCCACGGAGGAGTGGCTGATATCACGCTCGTGCCAGAGCGCCACATCCTCCATCGCGGAGAGCGCGTAGCCGCGCAGCACACGGGACAGGCCGCAGACCTTCTCGCAGTTGATGGGGTTGCGCTTGTGCGGCATCGCGGACGAGCCCTTCTGGCCCGCGCGGAACGGCTCCTCCACCTCGCGCAGCTCGGTCTTCTGCAGGCCGCGCACCTCGGTGGCGTACTTTTCAAGGCAGCTGCCGATGATGGCGATGGTCGTCATCAGCTCGGCATAGCGGTCGCGCTGGAGCACCTGCGTGCTGATGGGCGACGGCTCCAGTCCCATCTTCTCGCAGACGTACTTCTCCACAAAGGGATCAACGTTGGCATAGGTGCCCACGGCGCCGGAGATCTTACCCACGCGGATGGTCTTGTGCGCGTGCTCCATGCGTTCGAGATTGCGCTGCATCTCGGCATACCAGAGCGCAAACTTGAGGCCCAGCGTCGTCGGCTCGGCGTGCACGCCGTGAGTGCGGCCCATGCAGGGGGTCATCTTGTAGCGGACGGCCTGGCTGGCCAGCACGTCGATGAGCTTGTGCATGTCCGCCTCGATGATGTCGCACGCCCTGGAGACGATGGAGGACAGCGCGGTATCCACGACGTCCGTGCTCGTCAGACCGAAGTGCAGGTATTTCGACTCCTCGCCCAGGCTCTCGGCGACGCAGCGGGTGAAGGCCACCACGTCATGGCGAGTGCTCTCCTCGATCTCCTCGATGCGCTCGACGGTAAAGCGGGCGTTTTTGCGCATGGCCTCGGCGGCCTCAGCGGGCACCTTGCCCAGCTTCACCCACGCATCGGTGGCGTTGAGCTCGACCTCCAGCCACGTCTCAAACTTCTTCTGCTTGGTCCAGAGCGCAGCCATCTCCGGCCGGGTATAGCGGTCGATCATCAGTCGTTTCCTCCCATGAGGCGGCGCAGAATCTCCTGATACGCACCCTCCACGTCGCCCAGATCGCGGCGGAAGCGATCCTTGTCGAGCTTCTCGCCCGTCTTGCTGTCCCAGAAGCGGCAGGTGTCCGGCGAAATCTCGTCCGCCAGCACGATCTTGCCGTCGAAACGACCAAACTCGAGCTTGAAGTCGATCAGCTCAATGTTCAGCTCCTTGAGGTAGGCCGTCAGCAGCTCGTTGACCTTGAGCGCCATCGCGGAGATCGTCTCGACCTCCTCGCGGGTCGCCAGGTTCATCGCGGCGATGTGGTATTCGTTGACCATCGGGTCGCCGAGATCGTCGTTCTTGTAGCAGAACTCGAGCACGGTGCTGCCCAGCTTCGTGCCCTCCGGCAGGCCGAGACGCTTGGAGAGACTGCCCGCCGCGATATTGCGCACGATGACCTCCAGAGGCACGATCTGCACGCGGCGCACCACGCTGTCACGGTCGTTAATCTGCTCGACCAGATGGGTCGGCACGCCGCTTTGCTCCAGCATCTTAAACAGATGGTTGCTCACCAGATTGTTCACGACGCCCTTGCCCACGATCGTGCCCTTCTTCAGGCCGTTGAACGCGGTCGCGTCGTCCTTGTAATGGATGATCGCCAGCGTCGGGTCCTCCGTGGCGAAAACCTGCTTCGCCTTGCCCTCGTACATCATCTCAAGCTGCTTCACCATCTGAAATACAATCCCCTTTCTATCAATAAAACAGGACGGCGAGTCTCCCCCGCCGCCCGGTATTGTATCAGAAAAATGCGCGCGAATCAACAAAAATCCGACAGAATCGGCCCGATTTATGAAAATCGTTCGGTTTTATATGGGATTTTCAGGCAAATCAGCCCTCCGCGCCGGCGTAGCCGCCGTAAGTGCCGCTGACCTGCGCGTCAGAGGAATCGACATAGACAAACACCTCACCGCCCGTGGAGCTGTCGCTGTAGCGCAGCATATACCAGCCGTCGATGCAGTCAAGGCAATCGAAGCTATAGCCGGAGGATACGGTCTTCACCTCCGCGTACTGCGTGCCGGGGCCCGTGCGCAGCGCGGTCTTGCGCAGGGTCTGCCCTCTTGAGCTGCCGCCGGTTGCATACGTCACCTCAAACTCCGTGTCATAGTGCCTCACGCTCATCGGGATATAGGCCACGCCGCCGCGCAGAGAGACGATATAGTAATCGTCATAAAATCCCATCACGCTGTAGCGCGTCAGCTTTGCCAGTGAGCCGACCTTTTTGGCAGAGCTGTCCGGCGCGATATAGGCGGGCACGTTGCTCTCCATGAGCACGATTTCCAGCGGATTGCGGATGACATAGGCGGAATTCACCCAGCCTGTCGAGCCGTTGTAGTTCACCTGATAGAAGCCGCTCTGTTCTACGACACCAGTGTAACCATTGCTCTGCGCCCAAAGCGTCGCACCGTTTTGCGCGCTGCCCAGCTTTTTGCTGTTCGTGCGTGGTTCCGCCCAGATGCTGGCGCTCTTGCTGATGACCGTCAGCCTGTACGGGTCGCCTGTCACGAGGCCGCCATAGCCGTCCGTATTCACATAGCCGTCGTAGCTGCCTGCATAGCTGGCGAACTGAACGCTGCCCCTCATGCTGCTGTCATGCCACTGCCCATAGCCGTCCGCCAGCGCCGCCGTTCCCAGCAGCATCGCCGCGCCCAGCAGGAGCGCAAACAATCTCTTAAAGCTCATTTTCATCTGGATTCCTTCCTTTCCATTTTCCTGCGCACATCGTGCGGCTTCCGGTTTTTTCCTTCGCTGATATGACGAACGCGGCAGGAGCTTTCTTCCCGCCGCGCAAGGATTCTTTCCGGTTTTCTCACTGCTGCGCCCCTTCAGGCGGCGCCGCCCCCGAGGCATCTCTTTCGTCATTGAAAACGAGGTTGGAGAAGATGCGTCCCATCCGCTCATCGGGGTAATGCTCGTCAAAGTACGCCTCCACGGCGTTGCTCGGCGGCTGCCCCTGCCTGCGTTCCATCCAGCGCATCGTGGTCAGGCCGGTCATCAGCGCGTTCACCAGCATGAACGCGGCCAGCAGGTAGGTCAGCGGTCTGCCCACGCGGTTGGGGATGCGCAGAATCGCCTTCGCCATGCGCGGATAGAGATCCTTGATCCATGCCACGCCCAGCACGCCCCAGTAGACCGAATACAGCAGGCATATACGGCCGTTGAGATTGAAGGGCTGATTGGAGTAATCCCACGAGGCGGAGCCGAACACCATCTCCTGAAACCACGAGCAGGCGTACTCCACCACGCTGCCAACCAGCGCCCCGCCGAGGAAGGAGAAGATCTTGCTGCGGTTGCGGAAAGGATAGAGCGCCAGCGTCAGCGCCCATGCGCCAATGCCGTAGACGAGGTTGAACGGCCCGTAGATCAGCCCGACGCGCGGCTCATAGTGCCCGTAGCGCACCAGGCACCACACGCGCTCGACCATGACGCCCAAAAAGCAGCCGATAAAGAACACCCAGAAGAGCTTGTAAAAAGACTTGCCCTGCGCAAAGTGGCGCGTATGCTTTTCCTCCAGGTCGATCTGCGCGTTGGTAGGCGCAGGCGGCAGCAGGTGAAAGCGCCGTCTCGTCACGCGCTCATACTCCTTCAGGCGCGTCTCCATCTCATCGATGCTCGTCGCGGCCTCTGCCATGCAGCCGATCATCCTGTTGTACTCCCGCTTGAGCTGGCGAATCTCCGTGCGCACCTGCTCGCAGAGCGTCTCACACTCCTGCGCCGTCAGCTCGCCCTCCTCGAGACGATCCAGCTTATCAAATATCCCCTGCTGCACCGTCTCACTGTGCGCCTTCCAATCCTCCGCCGTCAGCGTGTCAAGCTGCTGCATGGCATTCCCTCCCTTTTGTCAAGCCAGCAGTATCCCTTTATCAATAAGTATAGCATGTTTTCAGCGTATGCGGAAGCAACGCGCTCAATCAGTCAATTCCCGGAAAAAAGGAAAGGCCATGCAAAAGCATGGCCACTTTGGAGCGGTAGACGAGATTCGGACTCGCGACATCCACCTTGGCAAGGTGGCACTCTACCACTGAGCTACTACCGCATCGCTCATCAGCGAGGAATATCATACCACAGCTTTTCCCCGCTGTCAAGCGTTTTCGCAAAAAAACCGCGCGATTCGTCACATTTCCCGGCGGCCCTCAATCGCCTTGGCGAGCGTCACCTCGTCGGTATACTCAAGATCGCCACCCACGGGCAGGCCGTGCGCGATGCGCGTGACGAGGATCCCCATGGGCTTTAGCAGACGCGCGATATACGCCGCCGTGGCCTCGCCCTCGATATCGGGGTTTGTCGCAAGGATGACCTCGTGAATATTTTCGCTGCCCACGCGCTCGAGCAGCTCGCGGATGCGGATATCCTCCGGGCCGATGCCCTCCATCGGTGAAATCGTGCCATGCAGGACGTGATAGGTTCCCTTGAAATCGCGCATCCTCTCCATCGCGGCCACGTCGCGCGGGTCGCGCACCACGCAGAGCACGCCGTTGTGACGCGAAGCATCCGCGCAGATAGGGCACGGATCCTCCACCGTATAGTTGCCGCATACGGAGCAGGTTTTCACGGCCTTGCGGCCCTGCCAGATCGCAGCCGCCAGCTCATGCACCTGCTCCTCCGGGAGCGAGACGATGTAATACGCCAGCCGCTGCGCGCTCTTGGCCCCAATACCCGGCAGGCGGGAGAGCTGCTGCGCCATGCGCGCGATCGGCTCAATCTGCCCTGCCATGCTCAGAACATGCCGCCCATGCCGGCGCCGCCGATCTTCGCCATTTCGCTTTCGCGGGTCTCCTCTCCCTTGCGCAGCGCATCGTTGACCGCAGCCAGAATCATATCCTGAAGCATTTCGACATCCTCGGAATCAACCGCCGCCGGATCAATCGTCAGCGAGAGCAACTGGCGCTTGCCGCTGACCTTGCAGGCCACCGCGCCGCCGCCCGCCGTGCCCTCGTACTCGCGCTCGTCGAGCTCCTGCTGCATCTGCATCATCTGCTGCTGCATCTTCTGCGCCTGGCGCATGAGCTGCTGCATATTTCCGCCCGGGATTCCGGGAAAACCGCCTCTGGCCATCTGTGCATCCTCCTGAAAATCAATCAAATTCATGCCCGAAAAAGGGCGTTTAGTCGATTATACACCATTTGAGCGGAATTGAAAAGAGCGAATTTTCCATCAGCGGCACAGCCCGCCAAATCATGCAAAGCGCTTTTCCCTCCCGCTCAGACACCCTGTGCCGTGCGGCTTCCGCTTGATTTTCCAGCGCCATCGTCCTATAATCAACTGCATAGGGAGATGCATCATCATGCGGCTTCAGCCAGCGGCCGACATGCCGCCATGACCTGCCGGGCATTGCCGCCCATCGGGCGCCCCGTTCATCATGAAACGGGCAATTTGAGATTTTCGGAGGAATATACCGATGTTTGAGCTCACCAACGAACAGCGGAAATGCTTTGCACTGCCCCTTGTCTCTGAGGCTTGGACAAGGATTGAAGTAAAGCCCCATCCCTGCGACATGTTCTATACCTTTGCTTATCTGGACGGAAACAGAGTCGCCAAGGTGATCCGCGTATTGGATGAGCAGGAGGGCCATGAATTCTATCAGGAGCTCACAATTGATGCCGAATTGAACGACGAACGGACGATGCTCTTGCCAAAGACAGCAAAAGGCAAGCCGGTTCAGCTCACAGCATCGAATCTGTTCAAGAGAACGCCTGTCGGCATGGGGCTGAGCTATAAGCAGTCATATATTACTATAGACAATTATTCCTCGAACCAGACCTTTTACCACACAGACTATGACGATACCGTAAGGCTCAAAGGCTTTGCCATGTTTGAGCAATGGGTGAAGGACTGGTGCCGGGAAACAGATGAAAAACAGTATCAAAGGATACAAAGCTTTTCCATGCGAAAACGGTGCCATCAAAAATACAGAGAAGGAGACTTCTTCCGTTTCAGGATCAATCGTACGCTGTACGGCTATGGAAGAATCCTGTTGGATTACTCCAGAATGCGCAAAGCCGGTATAGAATTCTGGGATATCTTTATGAGCAAACCGCTTTGTGTGGCTGTTTATCACATTGCAACGGAAAACGACCAGCTACAGCCCGATGAATTGGTCAGGCTGAAGCGTCTTCCTTCGCACATGATCATGGATGATGCCCTGTTTTATGGGGACTTCACGATCATCGGGCATCTTCCCCTGACCGAGAGCGAAAAGGATTATCCCATTCATTACGGAGACAGCATCAGAACAGGTGAAAGCTGCGTTTGCTATCAGCAGGGTGAATGCTTGATCCGGTTGCCGAACGCAAAGCAGCTCTATCCTGGTTTTCGGTCAAGCGGCATCGGCTGGCATCTGCTTCTCCGCCTGTCCGTGCTGAAAAGCTGCATTGCCTGCGGAAGCAACGAGCCCTATTGGCAGGCAGATTTTGATTATCGGATCAAGGATGACCTGCGAAATCCGATACACAGGGATGCCTTAGAAAGGATCCGTGCCCAAGTCGGCTTAACCCGTGGAGCTACTCCAAGCGCTGAATGAGTTTCGAAGCAGCCAGAGGCATCTGCCGCAAGAACTGCCAGCTGCTCTGTATGCCGCGCTCCACCGCTTGCATTCAATCTGTTCTCGCTTGCATTATCACAGCACATCGCTCACAGCGATATAGGCTCAACCTCCGATCCGGTGTCTTTCTGCGCCGGTTCGGAGGTTGAGCTTATTGCGGAAATAGTCCTGTTTTTGCACCTGATTATCTGTTTTTCTCGTTTTTTCACACTGCCAGCAGAAGGAATGAAAAGACGCTTGATGAAGCATTCTTCATTTGCCATGCTCAAGTCCGGGCATCTTTTCTTCACATTCTTCGCCGCTTTTGCTGGAAAGACAGACGAATATTGTCAGAATAGCGCGACGATGGCGGCGTTACAATAGGGCTGAACCGATTGGAGGTGAAAAACAAGATGGCAAGCAACGCAAACGGCAGCAACCGGATCAACATTCCCGAGGCGAAGGGCGCGCTTGACAATATGAAGATGGAAATCGCGCGCGAGCTGGGCGTGAACCTGAAGCAGGGCTACAACTGCGACCTGACCTCACGC
>JALFHA010000023.1 GCA_022776785.1 Clostridiales bacterium
TACGCGATGTGCGGCCCGTTCAACAAGGTCGCCCACATCACCGACACCGTGAGCTGGAACCTGTACCTGGGCTGGTATGTGCCCGGCATGTTCCTCAACGACCTGTGGATTGGCTTCTTCCACCTGCGCTATCCCAACCGGATGCTCGGCTACAGCGAGTACGGCGCGGAGGGTATGCCCAACCTGCACAGCGAGCATCCCCGCCGCAACGACCACACCGAGGAGTATCAGGCCAAGTACCACGAATTCATGGTGAAGTGCTTCAAGCGCCACCCGTACATGTGGGCCACGCACGTCTGGAACATGTTCGACTTCGCCGCGGATGCGCGCGATCAGGGCGGCGAGCCCGGCATGAACCACAAGGGCCTCGTCACCTTCGACAGAAAGACCAAGAAGGACAGCTTCTACCTCTACAAGGCCAACTGGAGCAGCGATCCGTTCGTACATATCTGCTCCAAGCGCTTTGCCGAGCGCTGCGCAAAGCACATCACCGTCAAGGTCTACTCCACCGAGCAGAGCGTGACGCTGCGCGTCAACGGCCGCTTCTTCGCCGAGCAGAAGCGCGACGGCCACGTCTTCACCTTCCGCGTGCCGATGGAGGGCGATGTGCGCGTGGAGGCCGTCGCGGGCAAGTGCCGCGACAGCGCGACCTTCCGCAAGGTGGAAAAGCCGAATCCGGACTACGTGCTCAAGAAGTCCAAAAATCCGCAGAAGTCCAACTGGGTCTGATGAAGGCCTCCCTATGAAATTCCCCGGAGAAAAATCCGGGTCAAGGCAGGAAAAACGCACCCCGAAAGAAAAAAAGAAAAAGGAGGAACCCTTCCATGGCCAAAAATGCCCCGGCCAAGCCAAATGACGGCGTGAACCGCGCGAAGCTGTACCAGCTCGTGCTGTTCCCGCTCAACAACGGCGCAACCAACGTCTACTTCGTCCTCATCCTCTCCTACATCGCGCAGTTCGGCTCGAGCGTGCTCAAGCTGGGCATGTTCGCCTCCATCATGGTGACGGTCATGCGCGTGTGCGACGCCATCACCGACCCGATCATCGGCGCGATGATGGACCGCACCAGCACGAGAATCGGCAAGTTCCGCCCGTTCATGATTCTGGGCAGCGCCATCATGGCGGTGAGCGTCATCGTGCTCTACATGCTGCTGCCGCTCATCCCCGAAAGCATGATGGCCCTGCGCTACATCGCCTTCACGCTGGTCTACTTCGTCTGGGTCATCGGCTACACGTTCCAGACGAGCTGCACCCGCGCGGGCCAGACCGTGCTCACCAATGACCCGAACCAGCGCCCGATGTTCACCATCTTCAACACCATCGGCTCGATGCTGGGCATGGGCATCATGCAGTTCCTCATCCCGCTCATCAAGGCGAGCTTCGACGTGAAGGATCCGGCCACCGGCGCGCTCCTCTCCTCGGGCTACGCCAACCCGGCGCTTTACCGCATCATCACCCCCATCGGCATCGCCATCTCCGTCTTCCTGACGATTCTGGCGATCATCGGCATCGCCGAGAAGGACCGCCCCGAGTTCTACGGCATCGGCGGCGCCAAGCAGGAGAAGGTCAAGCTCTCCGAGTATGTCGAGATCATCAAGAACAACAAGCCCATGCAGCGCCTGATGGTCGCCGGCGCGGGCTGCAAGCTGGCGCTGGCCATCGCCACCAACACCACCGTGCTGCTGGCGCTCTACGGCATCCTGATGGGCAACTACAACTCGCTCTACCTGCCCATGATGGTGCTGGGCTACGTCTTCGCCGTGCCGTTCTTCCTGCTCTCCGTGCGCACCTCCCAAAAGGAGGGCCAGAAGGCCTCGCTGGTGCGCTACGTCTCCGTGGCGCTCATCTGCTACGTCGGCGTGCTCATCCTGCTGGTGATGTGCCAGAACGGCAACCCGGCGCTCACGCTGTCCTTCCCGTTCAACGGCGGCGGCAGCATCAACCTGTACACCATCGCGTTCATCCTGTGCTTCGGCATTGGCTACGGCGCGTATTACGCCACCGCCGACATGCCCATCCCGATGGTCGCGGACTGCTCCGACTACGAAACCTACCGCTCCGGCAAGTATATTCCCGGCATTATGGGCACGCTGTTCTCGCTGGTGGATAAGCTCGTCTCCTCGCTGGCGCAGACGCTGGTCGCCTTCATCTTCCTGCTCTGCGCGGGTCTGTCCGACCTGCCCACCGACGGCACGCCCTATTCCTTCGGCATCAAGATCGCCGTCATCGTGATGTTCTGCATCATCCCGATGCTGGCGTGGGCCGCCACGCTGCTGGCGATGAAGGGCTACTCCCTCACCGGCAAGCGGATGAAGGAAATTCAGGCCGTCAACAGCGTCCGCAAGTCGGCCATCGCGGGCGGCATGTCCCTCGAGCAGAGCATGCAGATGTGGAAGACCATGGAGGACGTGGAGAAAAAGCCGCTCAAGTAACCCCGTGACTGTTAACTATAGAAAGGAGCCCCGATTCCCATGAAAAGCTCATTCCGCTGGTACGGTGACAGCGATCCCGTCACCCTGGACATGATCCGTCAGATTCCCGGCATCCGTTCCATCGTCTCCGCCGTCTACGACGTCAAGCCCGGCGAGGTGTGGCCGGAGGAGTCCATCAAGCATCTCGTCGATGAGTGCGCCGAGAAGGGCCTCATCTTCGACGTGGTGGAGTCCATCCCCGTCACCGAGGAGATCAAGCTCGGCCGCCCGGAGCGCGACCGCCATATCGACAACTACTGCGAGTCCATCCGCCGCTGCGCCAAGTACGGCATCAAGTGCGTGACCTACAACTTCATGCCGGTCTTTGACTGGACGCGCACGCAGCTGGACAAGGTCGCCAAGGACGGCTCCACGAGCCTGGTCATGTACTGGGATCAGATGAAGGGCCTTGACCCGCTCAAGGACGACATCCACCTGCCCGGCTGGGACTCCAGCTACTCCCAGGACGAGGTGCGCGACCTCATCCGCGCCTACGGCGAGCTCGGCGAGG
>JALFHA010000395.1 GCA_022776785.1 Clostridiales bacterium
CCGGCGGGCCAGCAGCGCGGTTTGGCGCCGCGGGGCCAGCAGCAGGGCGGAGCGCGGCCGGCGGGCCAGCAGGGGGGATTTGCGCCGCGGGGCGGCCAGCAGGGCGGAGCGCGTCCGGCAGGCGCGCGCCCGGCGGGCGGCAGAGGCCCCAAGGGACCGGAGCTCATCCCCACAGTGGAGAAGGAGCGCGTGTCCAACTACGATCCCAACAAGAAGCTGCGCCAGCGTCAGCATGACCCGGAGCATCAGCCGGTCAAGAACCGCAAGCAGCTCGCCCGCGAGACCGGCTACGGCAACGGCATGGATGACGATGTGGTGCGCGGCCGCCGCAAGAAGGGCCGTCAGCCCTCCGCGCAGCAGATGATGGCGCCCATCAAGATCGAAACGGCCTACATGACCGCCGAGACCATCACCGTGCGCGACCTGACCGAGCGCATCGGCAAGCCGGCGGGCGAGATCATCAAGAAGCTGATGCTGCTGGGCATCATGGCGACCATCAACCAGGAGCTGGACTTCGATACGGCGTCCCTGGTCGCCTCCGAGTTCGGCGTGACGCTGGAGATGAAGCTGGACAAGACCGCCGAGGATGCGCTCTCCGCCGAGAATGTGGAGGACAGCGAGGAGGATCTCGTGACGCGCCCGCCGGTCGTCACCATCATGGGCCACGTCGATCACGGCAAGACGTCGCTGCTTGACTACATCCGCAAGACCAAGGTGACGGCGGGCGAAGCCGGCGGCATCACGCAGCACATCGGCGCGTACACCGCCAATGTAGACGGCCGCACCATCACCTTCCTGGATACCCCGGGCCATGAGGCCTTCACCGCCATGCGCGCCCGCGGCACGCAGGCGACGGACATCGCCATCCTCGTGGTGGCGGCGGACGACGGCGTGATGCCGCAGACCGTCGAGTCCATCAACCATGCGAAGGCCGCCAAGTGCCCGATCATCGTGGCGATCAACAAGATCGACAAGCCGGGCGCAGACGTGGACGCGGTGAAGCAAGAGCTGACCCGCTACGAGGTCGTGCCCGAGGAGTGGGGCGGCGACACCATCATGGTGCCGGTTTCCGCGCACACGGGCGAGGGCATCGACGATCTGCTCGAGAACGTGCTGCTGCTGGCGGATATGCTGGAGCTGCGCGCGAACCCCGACCGCAAGGCGCGCGGCGTCATCATCGAGGCGAAGCTCGACCACACGCGCGGCCCCGTGGCGACCGTGCTCGTACAGAACGGCACGCTCCACGTCGGCGACATGGTGGTCGCGGGCAGCGCTTACGGCCGCGTCCGCGCGATGATTTCCAGCCGCGGCGAGCGCCTCAAGAATGCGGCGCCCTCCACGCCGGCGGAGATTATCGGCTTTGGCGGCGTGCCCGAGGCGGGTGATGAGTTCATGGCCGTGGCTGACGAGCGCCTGGCCCGTCAGGTCGTCGAGGAGCGCGCCGCGAAGGCCCGCGCCTCGATGGTGAAGACCAGCTCTGCCTCCACGCTCGAGGAGCTCTACAGCAAGCTTGAGGAGGGCGAGGTCAAGGATCTCAACATCATCATCAAGGCCGACGTGCAGGGCTCCGTCGAGGCGGTCAAGCAGTCGCTTGAGAAGCTCTCCAACAGCGAGGTGCGCGTGCGCACCATTCACAGCGGCGTCGGCGCGATCACCGAGAACGACGTCATGCTCGCGGGCATCGACGGCGCGATCATCATCGGCTTCAACGTCCGACCGGATGCGAAAGCCCGCGACGCGGCGACGCGCGACGGCATCGACATCCGCTACTACCGCGTCATCTATCAGGCCATCGAGGACATGGAAAAGGCCATGAAGGGCCTGCTTGCGCCGGAGTTCCGCGAGAATGTGCTCGGCCATGCCGAGGTGCGCAGCGTGTTCAAGATCACCGGCGTGGGCATCGTCGCCGGCTCCTACGTCACCGACGGTCTTATCCAGCGCAACGCGCAGGTTCGCCTGCTGCGCGACAACGTGGTCGTCTACGAGGGCAAGCTCACCTCCCTGCAGCGCTTCAAGGATGCGGTCAAGGAGGTTAAGGACGGCTACGAGTGCGGCGTCTGCCTGGAGAACTACTCGGACATCAAGGAAGGCGACGTCATCGAGTGCTTTGTGATGGAAGAGATTGCGAGGTAAGACATTGGCATCACAGCAATTTGAGCGCACAGACCGCATCGCGTCGGAAATCATGCGCGAGGTGGAGCGGATCATCCGCGAGGAGGTCTCCGACCCCCGCACCGACTGCATGTTTTCCGTCACGCATGTGGATGTGACGCGCGATCTTCGCTACGCGAAGGTGTTTATCAGCGTCTATGAGGCAGAAAAGCGCGAGGCCATGATGAAGGCGCTGCGCAGCGCGGCGGGCTTTATCCGCCATCATCTCGGCATGCGCGTGCAGCTCCGCTATACGCCGGAGCTCCTCTTTGAGCTGGATACGACCATCGAGTATGGGGTGCATATCGCGAGCCTCATCAATGAGGTCAGGAAAACAGAAGGGAGTCAATCCGATGACGAGCAGGCTTGAGGATTGGCTTTGCCCTGCTCGCAAGGCGAAACGGCTGGCGCTCATCGCCCACGTGTCCCCCGACGGGGACACGGTTGGGGCGACGCTGGCGCTTCGCCTTGCTTTTTTGGCGATGGGCAAGGCTGTCGATGTGATCTGCGACGGGGAGCCGCCCAGGTCGATGGACTTTTTGCCGGGCATTGATGCATTCATCCGCCCGGAGGCCGCACAGGAACCGTATGACGCGGCCATCGCTGTGGATGTGAGCGACAGGACGATGATGGGCAGCTCGCTGAGCGTCTTTGACGGCGCGCCCGTGCGCATGGTGATCGACCACCACGCGACCAACCCGGCCTACGGCGACGTGAACTACATCCGCGGCGGCGAGTCCGCCTGCTGCCTGCTGGCCTTTGAGGCCATCGAGGGGCTGGGCGTGACGATGACGCGCGAGATGGGCACCTGCCTGATGACGGGGCTTTCCACCGACACGGGTCATTTTCAGTATCCCAGCACGTCAGCCGCGACGCTGGCGGCGGCTGCAAAGCTGCTTGAGCTGGGCGTGGATATTTCCTACATCACGCGCCGGATGTACCGCACGCAGCCCATCAGCCGTGTCAACCTGACGCGCATCGCCTATCAGAAGCTGCGCTTTGAGTTGGGCGGACAGGTTGGCGTCATCGAGCTTAACCGTCACGACTTTGAGGAGACGGGCTGCACGTTCGCGCAGGCCGACGGTCTGGTGAACAAGGCGCTCGAGGTCGAGGGCGTGCGTCTGGCGGTGCTGGCCTCCGAGCGCGAGGACGGCATCAAGATGTCGCTGCGCGCCGTGGAGCCGGATACGGTCAACGACATCGCCGTGCGCTTTGGCGGCGGCGGACACGCACAGGCGGCGGGCTGCACCATCCACGACACGCTCGCGAACGCGACGGAGCAGGTGCTCGCAGCGATGGCAAAAAAGCTCGGCTGCAGTGAGCCGGAGACGCGCGCATGAGCGGCACGGCGGAGGGGGTAAACGGCTTTCTCTGCGTGCTCAAGCCGCCGGGCATGACCTCCAGCGACGTGGTTGTGCGCGTGCGGCGCAAGCTCGGCAAGGGAGCGCGCGTGGGCCACGCGGGCACGCTCGACCCGGAGGCGGCGGGCGTGCTGCCGCTGATGATCGGCAAGGCTGCGCGGCTGTTTGACTACATGGTGGACAAGGAAAAGACGTATGTCGCCCAGCTTGTGCCGGGCTTTGCGACCGACACACAGGACGTGCATGGCTGCGTGACGGCGCGCGCGCAGCAGCGGCTGACGCGGGAGATGCTTGAGCAGGTGCTGCCGCAGTTTGTTGGGGAGATTGCGCAGATTCCGCCGATGTTCTCCGCGCTCAAGCGGGGCGGACAGAAGCTGTGCGACCTTGCGCGCGAGGGCGTGGAGCTTGAAATCGAGCCGCGCCCGGTGCAGGTGTTCTCCATCGACGTGCTGCGCGAGGCGCAGGACGGGAGCTTTCTGATTCGCGTGCGCTGCGGACGGGGAACCTACATCCGGACACTCTGCCACGACATCGGACGGGCGGCAGGCGTGCCCTGCTGCATGGGGCTGCTGCTGCGCACGCAGACGGGCAGCTTCACGCTCGACGACACGCATACAATCGAGGAAATCGATGCGGCGCAGGAGCTTTCCACACTGCTTGCGCCGATGGACAGGCCGCTTGCACACCTGCCCGCGCTGACCATCGCGCCCGCGGCGGAGCGCTTTGCGCGCAACGGCAACGTGCTGCGGCGCAGCCAGTTTTCGGGCGAGGCCAAACCGGGGGAAAGCGCGCGGCTGTATCTCAACGGGCAGCTCGCGGGCATCGGGCACATCGGCGCGGAGGGACTGCGCTTCGACGCGATGCTGCTTTCCTGACGGGAATGGGACGATTTTTCTGATGGGGTTTGAACAGGAATCATGATACTCTTGACACACGAGAGCCAGTGGCGCGGCGGCACGACGGCCGTCGCCTTCGGCATGTTCGACCGGGTGCACGAGGGGCACGCGCAGCTGATGCGTGCGGCGAACACGCTGGCGGCGCTGCACGACGTGACGAGCGTCGTCTACACGTTCTCCAGCCACCCGATGGCGACCTATGCGCCGCAGAGCGTGCCGCCGCAGATTCATACGCGCTCGGAAAAGATTCGGGCTATCGCGCGCATGGGCGTGGACGTGGCTGTGCTGCGCCCGTTTGACAGGGACTATGCCGCGCAGCCGCCGGAGGAATTCGTGCGGGCCTTCACGCAGGCGCTGCATCCGCGCTTTGTGGTGATCGGCTTCAACTATTCCTTCGGCTGCAAGGGCGCGGGCAAGGCGGCGGACATGATCGCGCTGGGCAGGAAATACGGCTTTGAAACCCGCGTGGTTGACGAGGTGCGCATCGGCGGCGAGCCCGTGTCCTCCACGCGCATACGCATGGCGATTGCCGCGGGCGACATGGAGCTCGTCACCCGCCTGCTGGGCCGGCCCTACACGCTCAGCGGCGTGGTGCAGCGCGGCAAGCAGCTCGGGCGCAGGCTCGACTTTCCGACGGCGAATCTCTCCATCCCCGCAGGCAAGGCGATTCCCCCGCGCGGGGTCTATGCCGCGCGGGCATGGGTGCGGGGGCTATGGATGCCCGCTGCCGTCAACATCGGCACGCATCCGACGGCGCCGGAGGGCGCACCGACCATCGAGGCCAATCTGCTCGACTGGAACGGCGGCGAGTTTTACGGTTGCCACATGCGGCTGTGCCTGTACAAGCGCCTGCGCGAGGAGAGAAGGTTTGACTCGCTGGAGGCGCTGCGCGAGGAGGTCATGCGCAACCGCGAGCAGGTGCGCGCATACTTCGCGCGGGGCGGCGGAGCGGATTGATGAGCCGGGACAGCTGGAGCCGCGCCTCCGATTTGCAGAAAAAACCGGAAAAAAACAGAAAAAACGGTGCAGGCGAGGTTTACAAAGCCGCGCTTCCGTGATACAATATCTGTCGGTCTGAACCGCGCGCGCAGATGTTCCGCATCTCCAGACGTTCGTCTATGCCCGCGGCGATTGGCAAAATGATTTTTTAATGGAGGTCTTTTCAAATGGATAAGGCAACGAAGGAAGCAATCATCAAGGAGTATGCCCGTCACGAGGGTGACACCGGCTCCCCCGAGGTGCAGGTCGCTCTGCTGACCGCGCGCATCAACCACCTCAACGACCACCTCAAGGATCACGCGAAGGATCACCACTCCCATCGTGGTCTGCTGCTGATGGTCGGTCAGCGCCGCAACATGCTCGAGTACCTCAAGCGTGTGGACATTGAGCGCTATCGTGCGCTGGTGGCGAAGCTGGGCCTGCGCAAGTAAGCAGCCGGGTGCTTTCCCGGCTTTCGGGAAGCCTTGACAGGATTGTTCAAAAGGGCTTTGTCCCAGATGACCGCCGTTTGGGAGACATGTTCGCCCAAACGGCGTTTTTTTGACCGATGCCGCCGCAAAGACTGCGGCTTTGAAAGCAGAAACTGCGGATGATGGCGTGCCCGGTCACAGGCAGAGCGGCTCAGTGGCCGCTGTCGGCGCGAGGGTTCGCGTTCGAGGATGGGTTGGCAGGCAGGATAATCGAAAGGAGAAACCCCGATGGAAAAGGTATATATCACAGAGCTGGCAGGCCGCGAGCTGTCGCTTGAATTCGGCAAATACTGCGGGCAGGCAAACGGCTCGGTCATCGTCCGGCTGGGCGATACGGTCGTGATGGTCAACGCGACGGCCTCTGAGAAGCCGCGCGAGGGCCAGGACTTCTTCCCGCTGAGCGTGGATTTTGAGGAAAAGATGTACGCCGTGGGCAAGATCCCCGGCGGCTTTATCAAGCGGGAGGGCCGCCCCTCCGAGAAGGCGACGCTCACCAGCCGCCTCATTGACCGCCCGCTGCGCCCGCTGTTCAACAAGGGAATGCGCAACGATGTGCAGGTGGTGGCGACCGTGCTCTCCGTCGAGCATGACGTGCCGCCGGATATTCCCGCGATGATCGGCGCCTCCGCTGCGCTCGCGGTGAGCGATATCCCGTGGGCGGGCCCCATCGGCGGCGTCTGTGTCGGTCTGGTGGACGGCGAGATCGTCATCAATCCGAACGTCGAGCAGCGCGCTGTGTCCAAGCTGAGCCTGACTGTGGCGGGCACCGACGAGGCCGTGCTGATGGTCGAGGCGGGCGCCAAGGAGATCAGCGAGGCCGACATGCTCCGCGCAATCCTCACCGGTCACGAGGAGATCAAGAAGCTCGTCGCCTTCCAGAAGCAGATCGTCGCGGAAATTGGCAAGCCCAAGCGCGACTTCCCGGTCATCGAGACCGGCGAGGACGTCAAGGCCGCCGTGCGCGAGGACTTCTATGGCCGCTGCGAGTGGGTCTTTGAGGCATTTGACCGCCATGAGCGCGGCGACCGCGAGAAGATCGTCTCCGCCGAGGCGCACGAGAAGTACGCCGAGCGCTTTGAGGGCCGCATGAGCGAGGTGGACGACGCGCTCTACTACCTCAACAAGGAGATCATGCGCAAGAAGATTCTCGAGCAGGGCGTGCGCCCCGACGGCCGCAGCCTGACCCAGATCCGCCCGATCTGGTGCGAGAACGGCGTGCTGCCGCGCGTGCATGGCAGCGGCGTGTTCACCCGCGGCGAGACGCAGGTCATGTCCATCGCCACACTCGCGCCGATGAGCGAGGTGCAGGTCATCGAGGGCCTGGGCACCGAGACCAGCGAGCGCTACATGCACAACTACAACATGCCGCCGTACTCCACCGGCGAGGCGGGCCGCCTCAAGAGCCCCGGCCGCCGCGAGATCGGCCACGGCGCGCTGGCCAAGCGCGCGCTCGAGCCTGTGATTCCGCCTGTGGATGAGTTCCCCTACGCCATCCGCGTGGTGAGCGAGGTGCTCTCCTCCAACGGCTCGACCTCTCAGGCCTCCGTATGCGGCTCCACGCTGGCGCTGATGGACGCGGGCGTGCCGATCAAGGCGCCGGTCGCCGGCGTCGCGATGGGCCTCATCAAGGATGCGGAGACCGGCAAGGTCGCCGTGCTGACCGACATTCAGGGCCTTGAGGACTTCCTCGGCGACATGGACTTCAAGGTCGCCGGCACGATGAACGGCATCACCGCCATCCAGATGGACATCAAGATCAAGGGCATCGACGAGGCGATTCTGCGTCAGGCGCTCTCTCAGGCGCTCGACGGCCGCATGTTCATCCTCGGCAAGATGCTCGAGACGCTGCCGCGCCCGCACGAGCATCTCTCCCCGTATGCGCCCAAGATCATCCACTTCATGATTAACCCGGATAAGATCCGCGAGGTCATCGGACCGGGCGGAAAGATGATCAACAAGATCATCGACGAGACGGGCGTGAAGATCGACATCGAGGACGACGGCAGCGTGTACATCGCCACGCCGGACGAGGCCGCTGCCGCCAAGGCGCGCCGCATCATCGAGGGCATCGCCAAGGACGTGGAGGTCGGCGAGGTCTACACGGGCAAGGTCGTGCGAATGATGAATTTCGGCGTGTTCGTCGAGCTGCTGCCGGGCAAGGACGGCATGGTGCATATCTCCAAGCTCGCCAAGGGCCGCGTGGAGAAGTGCGAGGATGTCGTCAAGATCGGCGACGAGCTGGAGGTCAAGGTCGCGGAGATCGACTCCCAGGGCCGCATCAACCTCGTGCGCAACGACATCGAGTACGACAACACGGACATGCCGCGCCGCAGCGCGCCGGGTCAGCGTCCGCCGCGCCGTGATTCGAATCGTCGCTGAGAAACCGTAGCTGTGTTTTTCACCGGGCTGCCGCTTGGCAACCCGGTGTTTGTATAAAGGAATGGCTTCAGGAACATGATAGAGACGAATAAAGGAAACAGCATGAACGGAGGGCTTGACCGCATGTGCGAGGAATTTACGCTCAAAAACGGCCTGCGCGTGGTGACGGAATACATTCCGCACTTCCCGTCGGTCAGCGTGGGTCTGTGGATCGGCGCGGGCTCGATGTATGAGACGCAGGAGGAAAACGGCCTGTCCCACTTTGTGGAGCACATGCTCTTCAAGAGCACGCAAAGCCGCACCACCCGCGAGATCGCCGTGGAGATGGATGCCATCGGCGGGCAGGTCAACGCCTTCACGTCGAAGGAGTGCACCTGCTACTATGCCAAGGTGATCGCCGAGCACCTGCCGCGCGCGATGGAGCTGCTGACCGACCTGCTGCTCAACGCCAAAATGGACGAGGAGGAGTTCGAGAAGGAGCGCGGCGTCATCCTTGAGGAGATCGCCATGTGCGAGGACACCCCGGAGGATCTGGTCTATGACCTGCTGGCCGAAGCGTACTTCGGCGATCATCCGCTGGCGCGGCCCATTCTGGGCACGCACAGCCAGATAGCCTCCGTGACGCGCGAGGCGCTCATCAATTACCGCCGCCGTCATTACCGTCCGGACAACACCGTGCTGGCCATTGCGGGAGACTTTGACCGCGCGCAGTTTGCGGCGCTGGCCGAGCGCCTGCTGGGGGAGTGGCAGGCGCAGGGCGAGACTGTCGTGCCTGCGCCGCGCACGCAGGCCATTGCGCAGGTGAAGCTGCGCCGCAAGGATATCGAGCAGACGCACATCTGCCTGGCCTATCCGGGCGTGGGGCAAGATGACGCCGACCTCTACCCGCTCTCCGTGATGAACAACCTGCTCGGCGGCGGCATGTCCTCCCGGCTGTTTCAGCGCATCCGCGAGGAGATGGGCGCGGCGTACTCGGTGTACAGCTTCCCCTCGACGTATCCGAACTGCGGCACGCTGACGATTTACGCGGGCACGTCGCCCGACATGGCGCAGCGCGTGGCCGACGAGCTGCATGAGCAGATTGCCGCCCTGATGCGCGACGGCGTGACGGACGAGGAATTCGCCATGGCGAAGGATCAGCTCAGGGTGTCCTACATCCTCGGTCTTGAGAGCAGCTCCTCGCGCATGTCCTCCATCGGGCGCAGTAAGCTGCTGCGCGGCAAGGCGGTCAATCCCAAGGAGGTCATCGAAAGAATCGAGGCGGTGACAAAGCAGGACACGGAGCGCGTGCTGCGCGAGGTGTTTTCAAGGCCCTTCGCAGCCTCGGCCGTGGGCAGAAACGTGGACTCGCTCCGCCTGCTCTGACCTCGTGCGGCGCGAAAATTGACTTTTCCTGCGAATGCGTGTACAATAGGGACAGCAAACCTCGACATCATGATCGAAAGGAGATGCTGTCATGCAGGAAAGCAAGGAGGTCACCTTCGCGCCCGGCCTGATGGTGGACGGCATTCTGGCAGAAATCCGCGACCTCGGCAAGGATTACATGCGCCTGATGAGCTACTACTCGAGCGCGATGCTCGAGATTGAGACGAAGTTCAAGGTGCTCAATATCGAGTTCAACGGCAAGTTCGACCGCAATCCCATCGAGTCCATCAAGACGCGGCTCAAGTCCCCCAAGAGCATCGTGGAGAAGATGGGGCGCCTCGGCGTGCCGGTTTCCGCGGCCAACATCGAAAAGACGCTCAGCGACGTCGCCGGCGTGCGCGTCATCTGCTCGTTTGTGGACGACATCTATCGTCTGGCGGATATGCTCGCCCTTCAGGATGACGTGTACATCCTCAAGACGAAGGACTACATCAAAAACCCCAAGCCCAGCGGCTACCGCAGCCTGCACCTGATCGTGGAGACGCCGATATTCCTGTCGAATGAAAAGCGCTTCATGCGCGTGGAGATTCAGCTTCGCACGATTGCGATGGACTTCTGGGCCAGCCTGGAGCATAAGCTCCGCTACAAGAAGGATATCCCCGAGGCGCATGCCAAGGAGATCG
>JALFHA010000008.1 GCA_022776785.1 Clostridiales bacterium
ATCCTTTCAAATTTCCGTTGTGCCCAAAGGGCGCGGCGGAAATTTGCAGAGGGGGTCCCGCAGGGGGGAACCGTTCCCCCCTGCGCCCCGCGCGTTACGCGCTGAAGCCGCACTCGATGCGCACAGCGAACTCCGGCTGGAGGAGCTTGACGGCGAAGCCGTCCATCTTCCAGCCCACGGTGCTCACCTGATCGAGCGGGTCGCCGGTGCCCGCGCTGCCCGCCGGCTTCACGATCACGCGCGGGTTGCTGCCCGTCAGGCTCGTGTAGCCGTAGGCGTACTGGCCCAGCACAATCACGCTCGCCACGTCCGCGTTGGAAGCACCCGCTTTTTCGAACACCTTCGCCTGCGTGGTCTCCACGATGCGGCAGCCGAACAGCTTGCCCACCTCGCCCATCAGGATGCCTTCCTTCATCTGGTACGCGCTGACCTTGATGAAGTTTTCGTCGTCCTGCAGGTCATACACCACGTCCGGCGTCACAAGCGCCACATAGCAGCCGTCGGCAAACGTCTGCGCGTGGTTCTTCTTCAGCTCGCGCACGGCCTTGCGCAGCTCCTTGGTGGTCAGCTTGTCCGTCGCCGTCAGCGTGGCGCGGCTGGTCTTGCCGTTCGCGTAAATCACGTTCGTGCAGGTCGCCAGTTCGTCGCGCACCACCGCGTCGATGCTCTCGCGGCCCTGCTCGCCCAGCATCATGACCTTGCGGTCGATGGTCAGGTCAAAGTGGGTCAGGTCGAGCAGGTCGGTCGTCTTCACGTACTTGCCGTACTGCTTGAGCGTCGCGACCACCTCAACCTCGGCAATCGTCTCCGGGTCGCCCGGCTCGCCCTCGGTCAGCGTGGTCGTGTCCGCTTCCAGCGGAATCAGCTTGCGGAAGCTCTGCGTCTTGCCGTTGTTCTTCGGGAACGGGTGCTCGTCGCCAAAGCTCAGGTGCGCGAGCAGCGGCTCAAACGTCTTGAGCAGGTTCTTGTTATACAGCGTCACCATTCCGGAGGAAAGGCCGGAGGTCGCCGTGGTCATCGCATTGGTCGCCATATTTCATGTCCCTTTCTGATCGTCAGATCTTCACCTTCTCCCCTCGCATCGCCCGACGCCGCAGATCCTCCATGAAGGCGTCGAATCTGTCGTCGGGAATCGCGCGGATGGGGTCAGGCTCCGGGCTATCGCCTGCCGCCGTGCTTCTGGCGGTCTTGACAGCCCTTTTTCTCTGTGTCTGCTGTGCGTCATGCTGCCTGCGCTCATAGGCGCGCGCCGCCTGCCGCAGCGTTTTGCCGTCGGCAATGTCCGCCTGAACGGCCTCGTCGGAAACGAGCTCCTGCATCTCCTGCGTCGTCCAGCCGTCCTCGATCATCCCGCGCATCTGCGCGGAGATTTCCTCCACCGTGGCGTCGCCCTTCGGCTTTCCCGCCTCGGCCTCGATGATCCGCCTGGCCGCCTTCTCGCTAATCTCCGGGTCCTCCTCGTGCATCGTGCGCGCCTGATGCTCGCGAATGATCCCGGCGATCTCCTGCCGCGTCAGCTTTCCGCCGCCCAGCTCGGCAATAATGCTCCGCTCCTGGCTGCGAAGCGCAGCGGCAATCCGTCTGGAGAATTTGTCGCCCGTCTCCTGTTCCTGTGGCTGTTCCTCCTGCGTGTCGCTCTGGCCGTCGTCGCCGCCATCTTCGACCGTTTCCTGCTTCCCGCCCATGAGGCTGCCTACAAGCTCCGTCACGTCAATCTCTGCCGTGCCCTGCGCGTCGTCCGCAGGCGCTTCCGCGGCGCTCTCCTGCGCCGCAGCGACCGTATTTTCCATCTCGTCCATGTGTCCTCCTCGCCCCTTTGGGCGTCGTCATTCCGCCAAAAGGCAGAAATTGAAAAAAGCAAGCCGTCGCCTGCCTGTTTCCGTTATGAAAGCGGATCGTAAACCCGCCGTTTTGGCTTTTCCCTCTCCCTCGGCGCAATCGGCCGGCTCATGAGGAAATACCGCGTCTCGTCGTAAACGTGGTCCTCGCCGCTCGTGTCGATGTCCTCCACGTTGTGCGCGTCGTAGCAAAGCGCAGGCACCGTCCGGATGAACGCGTCGCATGTGCTGAACACGTACATCATCGGCTTGCCGTCCTCGCCAAACTTCAGCCGCTCGTGCATCTGCATCTTGCCCGCTATGCGCGTATTGTCTCCCTTGCGGAACGTCACGCCGGAGTATGCGCTTCTGATCTGCTCCTCCACGCTCGGGCCACGGCTCTGGTCCCAGATTGCAGGGTCTGCGATGCCGTAGGCGTGTATGCCCTCCCGGTATTCCGGCTCCATCAGCCCCGCAAGCATCCTGCCGATCTCTCCCGGCGTGACCTTGATGCCCACGTTTGCCTCGCCCGCCACACAGCCGTAGAGCTCCTTGTAGCGGTATACACGCCCTTCCGGGTCCACCGCCCATACGCCGAAGGAGAACGGACGCGAATAGCCGTGGTCAAAGCTCACGTACCTCGGCCAGTTCAGCGGAATCTCAAACGGCGCAATCACATGCGTGTGCACGCCGTCCACGTAGTGCTCCGGATCGTTGACAAACTCCGGGAACGCCTGCCCTTCGAATGCGTCCCATTTGCCGTAGAGCAGCGCCTCCCGCAGCGCCTTGGGCTTTTGCTGCAGCTCGAATATGTAGCTGCTGTTGATGTACGGGTTGTCGTATACCGTCGCCGGGATGTAGGCAATCGTCCTCCGTTCCTTCTTCCCCGTGCGCTCGTCCTTGACCTCCCGAATGCTTTCTCTCTTCCCGATGCCCGTCGCGTCCACGAACATCTGCTTCACCCAGCCGTGCCCCGGACCGCCCGGGTTGCTCGCGCATCGGCAGCAGGGCGTGATGCCCTTGCTCTTCTCCGTGCGCAGGCGCGTGCGGATGAACTCATACATGTGCTGCGAAAAGTGCGTCAGCTCGTCAAAGTATAGCCAGTCGATCTCCGCGCCCTGGTACTGCATCAGGTCCGTTCCCTCGTTGTTGCAGTAGCAGAACTTTGCCACGCTCCCGTTCACAAACCGCATCTCATGCTTGTCGCCCACATACCGCCCCAACGTCCCCGGCACGATCTCCAGCATCTTCGCAATGAGTGTCTGTTCCAGCTCCGGAAACGTACGCCGGAACAGATACGCCTTCGTTCCCTTGTACTTCATGCACCGGATGAACGCATCCCAGCAGATCGCGTAGCTCTTTCCGCCGCCCGCCGCCCCGCCGTAGAGTACCTCGTCCGCCGTGCTCTCATGGAACAGCTTTTGCTTTGCCGTCGGGTGATAGGTGAGCGTCACATTCAAAAGTCATCGTCTCCGCTGTGGTCGGGCATGCCCACGTCAAACCCCGGGCTGCCCGCAAAGTTCACCGTGATCTCCTGCTTCTCCTCGTCCTTCACGCGCACGCCGCCCCGGTCGAGCAGGTCCCGCGCAGCATTCTGCTGGAGGTAGAGAAGGCCCTCCGGCAGCTCCCTGTTCATCAGTTCCACCTGCTTGCCCACCGCCGCCTCGAGCTGATTGTTGATGAGAATCTGCGCCCGCAGCCGCTTGCTGCTCGTCTGCTTGAGCATCCACGCCAGCGCCTCCGGCTTGTTCAGCGTCCGGCTCACCACCGTCTGCGAAACGCCGTACATCTTCGCAATCTCCACCTGCTTGACGCCCTCGTCGTAGTAGAGCACCATCATCTCCTGCTCCTGCTCCTCCGTGAGCTTTTTTTCGTTCGTCGTCTTCGGGTTCTTTTTCTTCACGCCGTTTCCTCCTCTCTTCATGCGTTTCCCCGGGTGGGTGTCCCCTGTGCCGCGGGGAGGTTAGCGCCCCCAGCGCCCCCGCCCCCGCCGAGGTGGTCAATTCCGCACCCCCCGTCCCCCTCTCGCCCCAGGATTTTGATTTTTCTAGGTTTTTTCTTCCATTACAAAATGCAGCGGGTGGCTAACCCGCTGACATACGTTGCAATATCTACATTATTCTCATCTTGTGTCAAGTCCCGTGTCAATTTCTGCCCTCCGCGCCCCTGCCTGCGCACCTGCCCGCGCCCTGCCCCCGGGGGAGGGTTGCTCGCTCTCCCGCCTTGAAG